>JAQGIA010000138.1 GCA_028291445.1 Belnapia sp. | reverse complement strand
CGCGGCGGTCGCCGGCGACGGCGCCACCCGGTGCCCGCCGTGCCGGCCGCGAAATCCAGCGCCTGGGCGATCTGGGCGCGGCGCAGCGCATAGCTGAGCAGCCGGTCCAATACGCCGAAGCCGATATCCTCCGGGTGCCGTCCGAAGGACATGGGTTTCCCGCGATGGTTCGCTGAATATATTGTCAGGCGGCAGAACGATAACCGGAAAGGAGGATGCGGCATGCGCGTGCTGGTGATCGGCGGCGGCATCGGTGGCCTGACCACGGCCCTGGCGCTGCATGCCGCCGGGATCGCAGTGGAGGTGCACGAGGCCGCCGCGGAGGTCCGGCCGCTCGGCGTCGGCATCAACCTGCAGCCCCATGCGGTGCGCGAGCTGACCGAGCTGGGGCTGGGCGAGGCGCTGGCCGGCATCGGCGTGGCGACGCGCGAGCTGGTCTATGCCAACCGCTTCGGCCAAGTGATCTGGCGCGAGGACCGCGGCCGCACCGCCGGCTACCATTGGCCGCAGTATTCCATCCATCGCGGGCGGTTGCAGATGCTGCTGTGGCAGGCAGCGCGCGAGCGGCTGGGCGCCGGCCGGGTGCGGTCCGGGCGCCGGCTCACCGGCTTCGCCCAGGATGCCGCCGGCGTCACCGCCGCCTTCGCCGATGGCGGCACCGCCAGGGGCGAGTTGCTGATCGCCGCCGATGGCATCCATTCCGTGGTGCGCCGGCACTTCGCCCCGAACGAGGGGCCGCCGAAGTGGAACGGCGCCATCCTCTGGCGGGCGGTGAGCGAGGCGCCGGCCTATCTGACCGGCGCCTCGATGGTGCAGGCCGGCAGCCATGACCAGAAATTCGTGGTCTATCCCATCGCCGAACTGCCCGATGGACGGCGGCTGACCAATTGGATCGCCGAGCTGCGCTTCCCGGCCGACCGGCCCTGGAACCGCGAGGACTGGAACCGCCCCGGCCGCCTCGCCGATGTGCTGCCGGCCTTCGAGGGCTGGGATTTCGGCTGGCTCGACGTGCCGGGGATGATGCGCCGGGCCGCGGCGGTCTTCGAATACCCCATGGTGGACCGCGACCCGCTGCCGCGCTGGACCGAGGGGCGGGTGACCCTGCTCGGCGATGCGGCGCATCCGATGGTCCCGATCGGCAGCAATGGCGCGTCCCAGGCCATCCTGGATGCGCGGCGGCTGGCCTGGCACCTGGCCGGCAAGCCCTGGGAGGCCGCGCTGGCCGCCTATGAGGCGGAGCGGCGGCCGGCGACGGCGGCGCTGGTCGCGGCCAATCGCGGCCTCGGCCCCGACCTGGTGCTGGAGCTGGTGCACCAGAGGGCACCCGAGGGCTTCACCGACCTGCACAGCGTCATCAGCCAGGCGGAGCTGGAAGGGACTTCCAGCCGCTACAAGACGCTGGCGGGCTTCGACCCGGCGCTGCTCAATGCGCGGGAGAGCTGGAGCGTCAAACCGGCACCTCGCCCGGCGGCTTGAGCGCCGAGAGGACGAAGCTGCTGCGGGTTTCCTTCACCCCGGGCATCCGCAGCAGGGCCTTCAGGGCGAATTCGGCATAGGCCTCGAAATCCGCCGCCAGCACATGCAGCAGGTAATCCATCTCGCCGCTCATCGTATAGGCGGCGAGCACCTCCGGCCGCGCGGCCAGTGCCTTGTGGAAGCGCTCCACCACCTCCTCCGCATGGCTGTCGAGCGCCACCATGACGAAGGCCTGCAAGGGCAGGCCCAGCCGGGCCGGGTTCAGCACCGCGCCGTAGCGGGTGATGACCCCGGCCTGTTCCAGCCGCGTCACCCGGCGCTGGCAGGGAGTGGCGGAAAGCCCGACCTGCTCGGCCAGGGCGACCACCGGCAGCCGTCCGTCACGTTGCAGGGCGCGCAGGATGCGGCGATCCGTCGCATCGAGGATAAGGCTGGGTTTCGCCATTATTGAGCCTCCAGGGAGGGGATTTCACCCAATATAGCCGGTTTGGGTGATGGATTCGGCGGAAACCGCTCCACCGGAAGCGCTAGGCTGGTGCCTGATCGGGAGGTCCCGCATGGATGCGCTGATCGACGGATTGCCGGCCGGGCTGCGCGGCGATTACGCCGTGGCGGCGGCGGATTTCACCCTGCCGCAGGATTGGGCCGGCTATGCCGCGGCGGATCATGCGACCTGGCGGACCCTGTTCGCCCGGCAAGCGGCATTGCTGCCGGCGCATGCCGCCGCCGCCTTCCGCGCCGGCCTGGACCGGCTGGACTTCGCCGCCGGCATCCCGGATTTCGCCGCGACTTCCGCCCGGCTGCGCGCCGCCACCGGCTGGAGCCTGGTCGCGGTGCCGGGGCTGATCCCCGATGCGGGCTTCTTCGGCCATCTCGCCCAGCGCCGCTTCCCCGTCACCCGCTGGATCCGCCGGCCGGAGGAGCTGGACTACATCGTCGAGCCGGATGTCTTCCACGATGCCTTCGGCCATGTGCCGCTGCTGACCCAGCCGGCATTCGCCGATTTCCTGGCGGGTTATGGCGAGCTCGGGGCCGTCGCGGCGGAACTCGGCGCGCTGAAGCCGCTGGCCCGGCTTTACTGGCACATGGTGGAATTCGGCCTGATCCGCGAGGCCGGGGGACTGCGCGCCTATGGCGCCGGCATCCTCTCCTCCTCGGTCGAGACGCGGCATGCGACGGGCAGCGCCGCGCGGCGGCTGCGCTTCGATCTCCGCCGCGTGCTGCGCAGCGACTACGTCATCGATGCGCTGCAGCCGACCTATTTCGTCATCGACGACTACGCGGCGCTGTTCGCCGCGACGCACGACCTGCCGGCGCTGCTGGCCGAGGCGCGCGATGCCGCCCCCATCCCGCCCGGTGCCGCAGCACCCGGCGACCAGCCGATCTGAGGAGCCACCCATGGACGTCCCTCCCGACCGCACCCCCCTCGCCGGCGTCATCTCGGAGGCCAATCCGATGGGCACCGACGGCTTCGAATTCGTCGAGTTCACCGGCCCCGACATGCCGGCGCTGGAGGCGCTGTTCACCCGGCTCGGCTTCCGCCCCGTGGCCCGGCACCGCAGCAAGCAGGTGACGCTGTGGCGGCAGGGCGAAGTGAATTTCATCCTCAACGCCGAGCCCGAGAGCTTCTCCAGCGCCTTCCAGAAGGTGCATGGACCCTCCGCCTGCGCCATGGCCTTCCGTGTCGCCGATGCCGCCAAGGCCTATGACCGCGCCATCGCACTGGGCGCCAGGCCGGTCACCGGCAAGGTCGGGCCGATGGAGCTGAACATCCCGGCGATCGAGGGCATCGGCGGCTCGCTGCTGTATTTCGTCGACCGCTACGGCGCGAACGGCAGCATTTTCGAGGTTGATTTCCGCTGGATCGAGGGCGCCGATCCATCCCCCGCCGGGCACGGGCTGACCGTCATCGACCACCTGACCCACAACGTGCTGCGCGGCCGGATGGATGTGTGGTGGGCCTTCTATGAAAAGCTCTTCAACTTCCGCGAAATCCGCTACTTCGACATCGAGGGCAAGCTGACCGGGCTGAAGTCCCGTGCGCTGACTTCCCCCTGCGGCCAGATCCGCATCCCGATCAACGAGAGCAGCGACGACAAGTCGCAGATCGAGGAATACCTGCGCGCCTACAACGGCGAGGGCATCCAGCACATCGCTCTCGGCACCACCGACATCTTTGCGAGCGTCGAGGGCATGCGCGGCACCGGCATCGAATTCATGGATACGCCGGAAACCTATTACGAGCTGCTGCCGACGCGCATGCCGGACCTCGGCGCGGCCGAGATCGACCGGCTGCGGCGCAACCGCATCCTGACGGATGGCGCGCCGACGCCGGAGGGCGGCCGGCTGCTGCAGATCTTCACCGGCACGGTGATCGGGCCGATCTTCTTCGAGCTGATCCAGCGCAAGGGCGACCAGGGCTTCGGCGAAGGCAATTTCCGCGCGCTGTTCGAGAGCATCGAGCTGGACCAGATCAGGCGGGGCGTGCTGGCCGCCGGCTAGCCGCCTCATCCAGCGCCGCCTGGGCCTGGCGCAGCGCCAGCCGGGCGGCGAGCTTGGCGCGGGCCTGGCGCAAGGTTTCCAACCCGCGCTCTGCGGCCCGAGCCTCGGCCAGCAGGTCCTGGGCGGCGGCGGTGCCGGACTGGGCCAGGCCGCGGGCCAGGGCGGCGCGGTCGCGCTCGGCCAGGCCACGGCGAAGCCAGGTCGCGTAATCATCCGGGGCGGCGCCGGCGGTCTCCCGCACCAGGGCCGCGGCCGCCTCAACCACCCGCTGGTCGGCGGCGGCGAGCCGGCCGAAGGCCTCGCCCAGCCGGCGCTTGGCCTCGGTGGTCTCCAGCCGACGGAGCCGGGCCAGGGACCGCAGCGGGTCACCCGCCATCGGCATCCTCCAGCGACGCGGCCAGGGCGGCGAAGGCGCCCGCCACCGAACTGCGCTCGCCCTTACCCTGGGCGAGCATCGCCTCGATCCGGGGGGCGAGGCGGATGGCCTCATCCACCGCCGGGTCGGCGCCGGGCCGATAGGCGCCGAGCCGCACCAGGTCCGCCATGTCGGCGTGCAGCGCGAGAATCGCCCGGGCGCGGCGCATCAGCCCGGCTTCCCCGGGCGTCTGGCAGCCGGGCACGGTGCGCGACAGGCTGCGCAGCACATCGACCGCCGGGTAGCGGCCGCGCTCGCCGATGCCGCGGTCGAGCACCACATGGCCGTCGAGGATGCCGCGCACCGCATCGGCCACCGGCTCGTCGTGATCGTCGCCCTCGACCAGCACGGTGAACAGGCCGGTGATGGAACCGGCGCAGCCTTCCGCACGGGGGCCGGCGCGTTCCAGCAGCCGGGGCAGCTCGGCGAAGACGCCGGGCGTATAGCCGCGGGTCGCCGGCGGCTCACCGGCGGCCAGGCCGATTTCCCGCAAGGCCATCGCGTAGCGGGTGACGCTGTCCATGAGCAGCAGCACCTGCTTGCCGGCCTCGGCGAAATGCTCGGCGATCGCCATGGCGGCCTGCGCCGCCTCCCGGCGCATCAGCGGCGGGCTGTCGGAGGTGGCGCAGACCACCACGCTGCGGGCGAGGCCGACGGGGCCGAGATCATCCTCGATGAATTCCCGCAGCTCCCGCCCCCGCTCGCCGACCAGGGCGATGACGGCGACGTCGCAATCCGCCCCTGCCGCCAGCATCGAGAGCAGGGTGGATTTGCCGACACCGGAGGCGGCGAAGAGGCCGAGGCGCTGGCCGCGGCGGCAGGTGGCGAAGGCATCCAACGCGCGGACGCCGAGGTCGAGGCGTGGGCCGAGCCGGGCGCGGCGGCCGGCATCCGGCGGCGCGGCGCGGATGGGCCGCGGATTGGCACCCTGGCGGAGCGGACCCAACCCGTCGATCGGCTGGCCGAGCGGGTCCAGGACGCGGCCGAGCCAGCTGTCGTCGACCGCCAGGCAGGCGGGCGGGGCGAGTACCGCCTGGGTGCCGGGCGCGATGCCGTCGAGCGGGGCGAAGGCGAGCGCGGTCGCCCGGCCGGCCTGGAAACCAACGATTTCAACCGGGACCGGCGGGCCCGCCTTGGGTTCCAAATGGAGTCTGGCGCCAACCTGCAACCAGGGCGAGAGACCCTCTACAATGAGATTGAGACCATTGGCTGATATAACCGTTCCGTGCAGACGAGAGTGATTCAATCTGCGCAGGCCGGCTTCAGCGGCCATAATCAGCTTAAGCGGTTGATAGTACATGCTTACAGCCATCCTGCCGGTCCAATTTTATGCAAAATCATGTTTTGTTTCTTATTTTGAAACATCTCAAAGGTGAATCGACGCTTCACAATCATCACAGGGATGATATCTCTATACACGCTAAACGTGTAGGAGACCGCAACATGCGCGTTCTACTGGTTGAAGATGACCTGACTACCGCCCGTGGTATCGTTGCAATGCTCAAGGCTTCCGCCATGGTGGTGGACGCCGTCGACACCGGTGAGGAAGCGCTCGAGCTGGTTCGGCTATACGACTATGACATCGTGATTCTCGACCTCGTCCTGCCGGACATGGAAGGCTACGAGGTCGTCCGCCGGCTGCGCGCCGGGCGGGTGGAAACCCCGGTGCTGATCCTGTCCGGGCTGGTGCGTCCGCAAGCCAAGGTGAAGGGCTTCGGCGTCGGCGCCGATGATTTCATCACCAAGCCCTTCGACGGCCAGGAACTGCTGGCCCGCATTCATGCGGTGGTCCGGCGTGCCAAGGGCTTCTCCCAGCCGACGCTGTCGGTCGGCGGGCTGACCCTGAACCTCGGCTCGCGCGAGGTGACGGTCGAGGGCCAGCCGGTACATCTGACCGGCAAGGAATATGCGATCCTCGAGTTGCTGACCCTGCGCAAGGGAATGGTGCTCACCAAGGAAGCCTTCCTGAACCATCTGTACGGCGGGATGGACGAGCCCGAGGTGAAGATCATCAATGTCTTCATCTGCAAGCTGCGGAAGAAGCTGGCCCAGGCCGGTGCGGACAATCTCATCGGCACCGTCTGGGGCCGCGGCTATGTGTTACGGGACCCGGATGCCCGGTTGAACGCCGGCTTCGCCGCACGTCCGGTGCCGGCGCCGCTGACCCGGGAAGTGGCCTGATCAATGGCCGGATGCCGGGGCCTGGCGATGGCCCCGGTAGCGGCACCCGAATGCAACAAGGGCCCGGTGGAGCGATCCACCGGGCCCTTGTTGCATTCGGCGCGGCTGGCCGGCTAGCCGACCAGGGCGGCCTCCCGCGGCCGGGCATAGGCGCCGCGTTCCCCGGCGATCGGCACCAGCCGGTCGGTCAGGCCCAACACCGTCTCCGCGCCGCCCAGGTAGAGCACCCCGTCCGGCAGCAACTGTGCCGCCAGCGCATTGAGCACCCGCATCTTGGTCGGCGCGTCGAAATAGATCAGCACGTTGCGGCAGAAGATCACGTCGAAGCGGCCGAAACCGCGCAGGTCGCCGAGCAGGTTGCCACGCTCGAACCGCGCCATGCCGCGCACTTCGGGCGAGACCCGCCAGCGCCCGTCCTCCTGGCGGAAATGCTTCACCAGCAACCGTGCCGGCAGGCCGCGCTGGACTTCGAACTGGGTGAAGTAGCCCTCGCGTGCCCGGGCGACGACATTCCCGGAGATATCGGTGCCGATGATCTCGACCCGCCGCCCTTCCAGGCTCAGCTCCCGCAGCAACATGGCGATCGAATAGGCTTCCTGCCCGGTGGAGCAGGCCGCCGACCAGATCCGCAACGCGGCACCGGCCTGCCGCGCCCGGGCGAGGCCGGGCAGCACCTGGCGCAGATGCTCGAAAGGCTTGCCATCGCGGAAGAAGCTGCTTTCGTTGGTCGTGAGCGCTTCGGTCACCGCATCCGCCAGGGCGGCGGCGCGCGGGTCACGCAGCCTGGTGGCCAGGGCATTCAGGCTGGCCAGGCCATCCCGCTTCAGCAGCGGACCCAGCCGGGTTTCGAGCATGTAGCCCTTGTCCGGGGTCAGCACGAGGCCGGAGCGGGATTTCACCAGGCCGGTGATGAAGGCGAAGCTGTCGGGGGTCATGCGACCACTCCCGATTTGGTGCCTATTCGGCGTGCGGCGGCGGCCATCATCTGCTCGGCCAGGCCCTCGGGCGGCAGCAGCGCCCGGGCGAGACCGGCGCGGGAAACCGCTCCCGGCATGCCCCAGACGACGGAGCTGGCCTCATCCTGGGCCATCACCGTGCCGCCCGCGGCAGTCAAGGCCTGGCAACCGATCAACCCGTCCTGGCCCATGCCGGTCAGGATGATCGCCAGCACCGCCCCGCCGCAGGCAACCGAGAGGCTGCGCAGCATGGGATCGACGGCCGGTCGGCAGAAATTCTCGGCCGGGCCGTCGTTGAGCCGGGCCACCAGCCCGCCACCGGCCGTGCCGTCGACCAGCAGGTGGCGATCGCCAGGGGCGAGATAGAGCCGGCCGGCCCGCAGCGTCTCGCCATCCTTGGCCTCGGCGCAGCCGAGATTGCCGATGCGGTCGAGGTGATCGGCCAGCATGGCGGTGAAGCCCGCAGGCATGTGCTGCACCACCACCAGCGGCACCGGCAGCGGCCGGGTCAATCCGCGCAGCAGGACGGTCAGCGCCTGTGGTCCGCCGGTCGAACAACCGATGGCCATGGCGCGCAGCCCGCGCATCGGGGGAGCCAGGGCCGAGGGACGGGCGGGGACCGCGGCCCGGGGTACGATCCGGGCGGGGGTGCGGCCGACCCGGGCCCAACCCTTCACCTTGGCCAGCAACTCGGCACGGAAGGCCGGGTCGGCCATGCCACCACTGGCGGCCCGCGGCTTCGGGATATAATCCGCTGCGCCGGCCCGCAGCGCCGCCATGGTCGCGCTGGCACCCTTCTGGGTCAGGGCGCTGGCGACGATGACCGCCGGCCGCGGCTCCTGCTTCAGCAGCAGGGGCAGCGCCGTCATCCCGTCCATCACCGGCATCTCCAGGTCGAGCAGCACGACCTGCGGCCGGCCGCCGGGGGGCAGCGCGGCGAAGGCGGCGACCGCCTGCTGGCCGTCCCCGACGCGAGAGACCACCCTGATGCCGGGATCGGCCTCCAGCACCCGGGCCAGGGCCGAGCGGACCGTGGGGCTGTCGTCGCAAAGCATGACCCGGACCGGTTCGGCCATGGCGCCCGGCAGGGATCCCGATGGAGGCGGATGCGGCGAGCCTGTGCCGATCACGCCACCTCGTCCTGCAGCAGCCCGACCTGGGTGAATTTATCGCGCAGGATGCCCTCGTCGAAAGGCTTCATGACGTATTCCTGGGCGCCGGCGCCCAGCGCCTCGACGATCTTGTCCATGGCTGCCTCGGTGGTGCAGAGCACGACGATGGGATGGTCGGGGCCGAATTCCTGCCGCGCGGCGCGCAGGAATTGCAGCCCGTCCATGACGGGCATGTTCCAGTCGAGCAGCACGGCCTGCGGCAGCTTGACGCGACAGGCGGCCAGCGCCTCGGCGCCATCCCCCGCCTCGGCCACCGTGAAGCCCATTTTCTCGAGGATTCGCCGGGCCGCCTTGCGGACGGTGCGGCTGTCATCCACCACAAGGCAGGTGGCGGGGCTTTCGCCGGTCATGGTGCATCACTCCCTGTCAGGTACCGATGCGGCGCCGGCCATCATGGCTGGCGCCGTCGCGCGGCATGGCTCAGCCGATCGTCAGGATCCGCTCGACATCGATGACGATCAGCAGTCTTTCGCCGACCCGATGGACGCCGCGGGAGACCTCGCGCCAGACCGCATCGAGCGTGACCGGATTGGCGGCGCGTTCGGCGCGCGGCAGGGGCAGCACCTCGCCCACCTGGTCCGCCAGCAGGCTGTAGAGCTCGCCGTCACGCTCGACGACCACGCTCATGGTGCCGGTCTGGCCCTCGGTCCGCGGCGGCAGGCCAAGCCGGCAGCGCAGGTCGATGGCGGTGACGATGCGGCCGCGCAGGTTGAGGCTGCCGGCCACCTCGGCCGGCGCCAGCGGTATGCGGGTGATGGCCTGCACGCCGAGCACGTCGCGGATGGCCAGTACCGGGATGCCGCAAAGCTGATCGGCGACGGTCAGCGTGAGGTAGATCTCCTCCGCCGCATCGGCCGGGCCGGGTCCACGCGCCAGCAGGCCGGAGGCGACGCTGTCGCCCATGGTGGTTTGGGTCTGCATCGATCATGCCTCCTCAGCCGGCGACTGCCGCGCCGAGGCATTGCCGGAGACTGTCCAGCAAGGCGGCGCGGTCGAATTTGGCGACGTAATCGGTGAAGCCGGCCGCCCGGCCGCGCTCGACATCGGCCGGACCGGCCCGCCCGCTGAGGGCGATCAGCGGCAGGTCGCGCCAGGCGCCGCCTTCCCGCAAGGTGCGCGCGAAGGCGAAGCCGTCCATCCCCGGCATGACGATGTCGGAGACCACGGCATCGAAGCCGGCGCCGGATTCGCGCAGGCGAAGCGCTTCCTCGGCATCCGCCACGGCGGTGACCTGGAAGCCGGCGGCACCGATGGCGGGCACCACCAGGTTACGGAAGAAGGCGCTGTCCTCGACGACGAGAATGCGGCGCGCCGGCTCCCTGCTCCCCTCGGCATCGGCGCCGAACCAATCCTCCCCGGCCTGACGCAGCCACCAGGCGGTGTCCAGCATCTCGGTCACCTTGCCGGCGATGACGGTGGTGCCGAGGAAGCCGGGGCGCTCGCCGGAGCCGTCGATCACCATGCGCTCCTCGACCACGTCGAGGATCTCGTCGACCATCAGGCCCATGGCCCGGTCGCCATCCGAAAAGACCAGCACCGGTTGGCGATCGGGGGCCGTGGATTGGTCCCAATGCCCGGCGATCGGCACCAGCGGCATCAGCTTGCCGCGGTACTGCACCAATGGCCGGCCGCCGGCACTCTCGATCCGGTCCCGCTCGACATCCTCGAGGCGGGCGATGAGGCCGAGCGGGACGGCCTTCGGCGTGGTATCGCCGGCGCGGAACAGCAGCAGCGCGGTGCGCTCGTCCGAACGATGGGTCACCGCCTGGCGCGTGTTCTCGCGCTCGCTCTCCCCTTCCCCGCTTTCGACACCGACGCCGGTGGCGCGGGCGATGCCGTTCGGGTCGAGGATCATGATGACGCTGCCATCGCCGAGGATGGTGTTGCCGGAGAACATGGTGACGTGGCGCAGGATGGGGGCCACCGGCTTCACCACGATCTCCTCGGTGTCGAAGACCCGGTCGACGATGATGCCGAAGACATGCGGGCCGACCTGGGTGACGACGACGAAGACGCTTTCCTCGGCGGTCTTGCTGTCCAGCCGCAGCAGGTCGGCCAGGTTGACCAGCGGCAGCAGCCGGTCCCGCAGCCGCAGCACCGCGCTGTCCTTGATGCGTTCGAGCTGCGGCGCGCCCTCGCCGCCGACCCGGACGAGTTCCACCACGCCGATCTGCGGGATGGCGAAGCGCTCCCCGCCGGCTTCGACGATCAGCGCCGAGACGATGGCCAGGGTCAGCGGGATCTTGACGACGAAGCTGGTGCCGCGGCCTTCCTTCGAGCGGACCTCGATGGTGCCGCCGATGCGCTCCATGTTGGTCTTGACCACATCCATCCCGACGCCGCGGCCGGAGACCGAGGTGACGGCGGCGGCGGTGGAGAAGCCGGCGCGGAAGATGAAGCGCTGGACCTCGCGTTCCGGCATGGCGGCCAGCTCGGCCTCGGTGGCGAGGCCCTGGGCCAGCACCTTCTGACGGATCCGGTCGACATTCAGGCCGCGGCCGTCGTCGCCGATCTCGATGATGATATGCCCGCCCTGATGCGAGGCGTTCAGCATGATCCGGCCGGATTCCGGCTTTCCGGCGGCCAGGCGCTGCTCGGGCGTCTCCAGCCCATGATCCGCGGAATTGCGGACCATATGGGTCAGCGGGTCCTTGATGAGTTCCAGCACCTGCCGATCGAGCTCGGTCTCGGCGCCACGCATCTGCAGCTCGATCTTCTTGCCCAATTCCACGGCCAGGTCGCGGACCAGCCGCGGCAATTTGGCCCAGGCATTGCCGATCGGCTGCATGCGGGTCTTCATCACCCCTTCCTGCAGGTCGGAGGTGATGTGGGACAACCGCTGCAGCGGCACCGCGAAGGCGTTGTCGGCGCCGTTGCGGGAGAGCTGGAGCAGCTGGTTGCGGGTCAGCACCAGTTCCGAGACCAGCATCATCAGGCCTTCCAGCACCTCGACGGTGACGCGGATGGTCTGCGGCGGGGCATTGCCGCCGCTGGACGGCTCGGCCTCGGCGGTGGCTGACAAGGCGGCGGCTGGCGGGGCGGCGGGGACAGGCTTGGCGAAGGCGGCCACGGATCTGGCCGGCTCCGGCAAGGGCGCCGGTTTCGGCGAGGGAGCCGCCGCAGCCACGGGCATTTCCTCACCGGAGGCGGCGGCATTCAACGATGCAATCAGCGGGATGTCATCGCCGGCCGGTTCCGAGCCGGTCGCTTCCAGCCCGATCACGATGGCACGGATGCAATCCAGCGCCGCCAGGATCAGCGAGATGCCGGCCTGGGACACCCGCAGGGTCCCGTCGCGATAGCGGCCGAGCACGTTCTCGCCGGCATGCGCCACCGCTTCCATCCGGGTCAACCCGAGGAAGCCGCAGGTCCCCTTGATGGTGTGGACGATACGGAAGACCTCACCGAGGGTGGCCGCGTCATCCGGCGACCGCTCCAGCCGCACCAGCGCGGCGTCCAACGCGCCGAGGCCCTCCTGCGTCTCGGTCAGAAAATCGGCGAGCAGGTCGTCCATTTCGGTCCTCGGGGCAGTCTCCGGAGGAGGATGCCGCGCGAAGGGCGAAGATTCGGTAAAGTGGCCGAAGAGGCGTGGCTCAGGCCGAAGGGGATCAGGCCGAAAGGGATCCGATTGGCCCGAGCAGCAGCGGCATCGGCCCCGGCCCGCCGCCGAAGCCGAAGGCGGCGGTCCAGCCAGCCTCGGCGAGCAGCGCCAGCAGCAATGGCGCCACGAGCTGGCGCGGGCCACCGGACAGTACCGTCTCGGGCGGCGCGCCGGAC
>JAQGIA010000085.1 GCA_028291445.1 Belnapia sp. | reverse complement strand
GAGCCAACGCCACCCCGCTGCCTTACGGCGAGGTCTATTCGGCGCTGCAGACCGGCGTGGTCGATGGCGCCGAGAACAACTACCCCTCGTTCCTCACCGCCCGGCATTTCGAGGTGGCCAAGCACTATGCGCTGACCGAGCACTCGCTCACGCCCGAGATCGTGGCGATGAGCAAGCGCAGCTTCGACCGCATCGCCAAGCCGGACCAGGAGATCATCCGGGCCGCGGCGAAGGAGAGCGTGCCCCATATGCGCGGCCTCTGGGTGAAGATGGAGGAGGATGCCCGCCGCCAGGTCGAGGCCGGCGGCGCCCTCATCGTGGAGGCGGACAAGGCGGCCTTCGCCAAGCTGGTCCGCCCGGTCTACGATCAGTTCGTCCGCGACGCCAAGCTGAAGCAACTGGTCGAACGCATCCGGGAAGGCTGAGCGATGCGCGCCGTCACGGTTTTGCTGGACGGCTTGACGCGGGCCGCGCTGTTCGTCGCCGGGGGGGCGCTGGTGGTGATGACCGGCGTGGTCGCCTGGGGCGTCTTCGGCCGCTTCGTGCTGAACGACACGCCGGCCTGGGCGGAAGCCTCGGCGCTGCTGCTGATGGGCTGGGTCATCCTCGGCGCCGCCGCGGCGGGCGTGCGCGAGGGCTTCCACATGGGCTTCGAGACCTTGCGCGACATACTGCCGCCACCCCTGGCGCTGGCCTGCAAGATCGCCTCGGATGCGGTCATCGCCATCTTCGGCGCCGCCATGGCCTGGTACGGCGCCGATCTCGCGCTGACGGTCTGGGACGCGACGCTGCCGACGCTCGGCCTGCCGGGCACCGTGGAGTACCTGCCGGTCACCCTCGGCGGCGTGCTGATGGCGCTGTTCGGGCTGGAACGGCTGGTGGCGCATGCCGTCACCGGCGAGGCGCCTGTCGGCCTGCCCGCCGATACCGTCCTGACCGATAGCTGAGGGCATCCGCGTGGAACTGACCCTGTTGCTCGGCAGCTTCACCCTGCTGCTGCTGATCGGCCTGCCGGTCGCCTTCTGCCTCGGCGCCGCGGCCTTCGCCACCGTGCTCTACATGGACCTGCCGCCCGTCGTGGTGTTCCAGCAGCTCGCCTCCGGCATGAACGTGTTCTCCATGCTGGCGATCCCCTTCTTCATCTTCGCCGGCGATTTGATGATGCGCGGGCAGATCGCCGACCGGCTGGTGGCGCTGGCCGCCGCCATGGTGGGCCATCTGCGCGGCGGGCTGGGGCAGGTGAACATCGTCGCCGCGACCTTGTTCGGCGGCGTCTCCGGCTCGGCGGTCGCCGATGCCAGCGCGGTCGGCGGGGTGATGATCCCGCAGATGAAGGCGCGCGGCTACGACCCGGCCTATGCGGTGAACGTCACCGCCAACGCGGCGCTGATCGACCTGCTGATCCCGCCCAGCCACAACATGATCCTGTACGTCATCGCCGCCGGCGGGGCGATCAGCGTCGCCGACCTGTTCACCGCCGGCATCGTGCCGGGCCTCGTCATGATGCTCTCGCTGATGGTCGTCGCCTGGCTGGTCGCGGTGAAGCGCGGCTACCCGCGCGAGGCCTTCCCCGGCTGGTCGGCGCTGCTGCGGCTGATCCTCGGCGCCATCCCCGGGCTGATGCTGATCGTCATCATCTTCGCGGGCGTCCGCAGCGGCGTCTTCACCGCCACGGAATCCGCCTGCGTCGCCGTCATCTACGCCCTGCTGGTCACCCTGTTCGTCTACCGCAGCCTGCGCTGGGCAGGTTTCGTCGCGGCGGTGGGCGGCGCGGTGCGGACCACGGGCATGGTCATGCTCATCATCGGCACCGCCTCGGCCTTCGGCTGGCTGATGGCGTTGCTGCAGGTGCCTGCGGCCACGGTGGCGATGATGCGCGGCATCACCGACGACCCGCTGATGACCCTGCTGATCATCAACATCATCCTGCTGCTGCTCGGCACCTTCATGGACATGGCGCCGCTGATCATGATCGGCACGCCGATCTTCCTGCCGGTGGTCAAGGCCATCGGCATGGACCCGGTGCAATTCGGCATCGTGCTGATCGTCAACCTCGGGATCGGCACCATCACGCCACCGGTCGGGCCGGTGCTGTTCGTCGCCTGCGCCGTCGGCAAGGTGTCCATGTGGGATGCCACCAGGACCAGCGGGCCCTTCTATGCCGCGATGGTCGTGGTGCTCGGCCTCGTCACCTATGTGCCGGCGCTGTCGCTGTGGCTGCCGGCGCTGTTCCGCTGAGCCGCTACTCCGCCGCCTGGCGCAGCGGCGCCAGCAACGGCACCGCGCCGGGCAGCGCATCGCCGGTCCACAGGCTGTCGAGCAGCGCCGCCGCCGCCCGCTCGCCGATCACCGGTGCCACCAGCTCGCGGAACTTGTCCGACAGCTCGGCATCCGACAGCGGCGCGTCTGGGTCGCCCTTGCGGGTCGGCTGGTAGCGGTACAGCGCCCGGCCGTCGTTCAGCGTGACCCAGACCTTGGCGGCGCGCTGGCCGGGATAGGCATCGGCCAGCTCCGGGTCCAGCGCCACCGTCACCTTCGGCATGATGGCGCGGATGGCGGGGTTCGCCAGGTTTTCCGGCGCGAAGGCGGCGATCCGCACGCCGCCCAGCACCAATAGCGCGCCCATGGTGAACTGCACCGAAAAGCGCGCCTCCTGCTCCGTGCTGATCACCGGCCGGTCGCAGATGCTTTTCGTCGGGCCATAGCCGCCGACGTGGATCGTCGCCACGTCGTCGGCGCCGAAGCCGTGTTCCATCTGCAGGTCCCGCACCGCATCGAGCGCGGCGAAGATATGGCCGCAGCAGCCGTGGTTCTTGAAGGTCATCTCGGTGATGCAGATGCGGCTGTCCAGATCGGCGAGGGCCTTCGCCCATTTGCCGGTATCCTCGCTGGTCGCCGCGGCGAAGCCCTTGGGACCATGCAGCGCATCCAGCGCGCCGGTGACACCAGCCGCCGCCGCGATCGCCGCCAGCGAGCCGGCATCCGCGGCATGGCCGGGATGCAGCGGCTTCGACATGGAATCCGAGAGGAAGGCCTGCTGCAAGCCGCCGGCGAAGGTCGCCGCGGTGGCGATGGCATGGCCGATCCGGCCGGCATCGCAGCCCAGCGCCACGGCGGTGGCGACGGCCGCGCCGAAGGTGCCGACCGTGCCGGTGGTGTGCCAGTTCTTGTAGTGGCTCGGCTGCACCGCCATGCCGATGCGGCAGGACACCTCGTAGCCCGCGACGATGGCGCGCAGCAGCTGGTCCATGCTGCCGCCGTGGGCCTGTACCGTGGCCAGGGCCGGGGCGATGGTCGGGCATCCCGGGTGGTAGCCGGCATCCCGGAAGATGTCGTCGAACTCGACCGTGTGGCTCGCCGTCGCATTCAGCAGCGCGGCGTGGCGCAGCGGTCCGGCCATGCCATCGACGTAGCAGATCGCCCGGCCCGGTCCGCGTTCCGCCGCCATGGCCGCGGCCAGCAGGGTCGCCGGCGGCTTGGAACAGCCCGGCAGCAACGCGGCGAACCAGTCGATCAGCGCGCGCCGCGCGTGATGCGCGACCTCAGCCGGGAGCGGCCGGTCGCGCCAGGAGGCGGCATGTTCGGCGAGGATGAGAAGCGGGTTGTCCACCATGGCGCTACTCCTTGTGAAGGCGTGCCTACTCGGCGCTGGGGGCTACGCGTTGCCGCGCAGCACCTCCTGGTTGATGACCACGTCCGGGTCGAGCTTGCCGTCGAAAACCTGCAGGATGCTCTCGGCGCAGGACAGCGCCATGCGCCGCAGCCCCTGTTCGGTGGCCGCCGCCGAATGCGGCGTCAGCACCACGTTTTGCAGCTTCAGCAGCGGGTTGTCGGGGTTCGCCGGCTCCTCCCAGAACACGTCGAGCCCGGCCGCCGCGAGGTGGCCCGAGGTCAGCGCCCCGGCCAGCGCCTTTTCGTCCACCAGCGTCCCCCGCGCCGTATTCACCAGCACCGCGCCACGCTTCATGCTGGCGAAGAACTCGCCGTTGATGCTGCCGCGGGTCTTCTCGTTGCTCGGCAGATGGATGGTGACGACATCCGCCTCCGCCAGCCCCGCCGCGAGGTCCTTCACCGGGATGAAGCCGGCGCCCTTGATGGTGTTCTGCGGGATGAAGGGATCGCGCACCAGCACCCGCATCCCGAAGGCCTGCGCCAGCCGTGCCACCCGCCCGCCGATGCGGCCGAAGCCCATCACCAGCAGGGTGCGGCCGGCCAGGTCGAAGGTCGCCGGCACCGGCGGGTTGGACCAGCGCAGGTCGCGCGTCGCCGCATCGTAGAAGCGGGTCTGCCGGGCGATGTTCAGCAGCAGCATCATCGCATGCTCGGCCACCGAGGTCGCATTGGCATCCGGCGTCACGGTCAGCGGAATGCCGCGCTCGGTCAGCGCCGGCACATCCACCGCGTCGTAGCCGACGCCGTGCCGCGCCACGATCCGCAGGTTGGTGGCATGGGCGAGGAAGGCGCGGTTGATCGGGGTGGCACGGACGATGATCGCATCCGCCTTGGGCATGGCGGCGGCGATGGTTTCCTCGTTCACCGGGTCCAGCACCTCCACCGTCACGCCCGGGCGGGCGCGCAGCAGGGCGAGGGCTTCGGGATGGACGGAGCGAAGGCAGACGACATGGGGCATTTTTCAGTGTCCTAATCGGCGGTTGCGCCGGAAAGCCG
>JAQGIA010000081.1 GCA_028291445.1 Belnapia sp. | reverse complement strand
CGGCTTTCCGGCGTCTATTCCGCCATGCTGACCCTGGCCTTCGCCCAGATCGCCTGGTCCGTCGCCTTCCAATGGGTCGAGGTCACCGGCGGCGACAATGGCATCCTGGGGGTCTGGCCGGATGCCTGGGCGGCGCCGAAGCTGGTCTATTATTATCTCGCGCTGGTGCTTTGCCTTGGCGCCACCCTGGCGCTGCGCCGGGTCATCCATGCGCCCTTCGGCTATGCGCTGCGTGCCCAGCGCGACAGCAGCCTGCGCGCCGAGGCCATCGGCATCGATGCCTTCCGCATCCGTTGGCTCGGCTTCGGCCTCGCCGCCGCCGCGGCCGGCATCGCCGGCGGGCTGTTCGCCTATGGCAAGGGCAGCGTCTTCCCGACCTATATGGGCATCCCCCGCAGCGTCGATGCGCTGCTGATGGTGCTGCTGGGCGGCGTGCAGACCCTCAGCGGCCCGATCATCGGCGCGCTCGCTTTTACGGGTCTGCAGGAACAGCTGATGCGGCTGACCGACCTGTGGCGCCTGGTCCTCGGCAGCGTCATCGTCGCCCTGGTGCTGTTCTTCCCGCAGGGCCTCGCCGGTGCCGCGCGGGCCGCCTGGGAGCGCCGCCATGGCGACGCTTGAGGTCGCCGGCCTGGCAACCACAGCGGCGCTTGAGGTCGCGGCGCTGACGAAAAGCTTCGGCGGCGTCCGCGCCGTGCAGGGCGTGAGCTTCGCCGTCGCCGCCGGCGAGATGCTGGCGCTGATTGGCCCGAACGGCGCCGGCAAATCCACCTGCTTCAACATGCTGAACGGCCAGCTCCGGCCGGATGCCGGCACCGTCCGGCTGCTCGGCCGCGACATCACCGGCCTGGCGCCGCGCGCGGTCTGGCGGCTCGGCGTCGGCCGCACCTTCCAGATCACCGCCACCTTCGGCTCCATGACGGTGCTGGAGAATGTCCAGATGGCGCTGCTCTCCCACCAGCGCCGCCTCGGCAACCTCTGGCGGCCGGTCGCCCGGCTGGATGCGGCCGCGGCCCGCGCGCTGCTCGACCGGCTCGGCATGGCCGATCAGGCCGGACGGCCCTGCGGCATCCTCGCCTATGGCGACCTCAAGCGGGTCGAGCTGGCCATCGCCCTGGCCAATGACCCGAAGCTGCTGCTGATGGATGAGCCCACCGCCGGCATGGCGCCGCAGGAACGCGTCGCGCTGATGGCGCTGACCGCCGGCATCGCACGGGAGAGCGGCATCGCCGTGCTGTTCACCGAACACGACATGGACGTGGTCTTCGCCCATGCCGACCGCATCCTGGTGCTCGACCGCGGCGCGCTGATCGCCGAGGGGCCGCCCGCCGCCGTCCGCGCCGATCCCCGGGTGCGGGAAGTCTATCTGGGTTCCGGCGCGGTGACGGGAAGGCACTGATGCGGAGCATCATCCCTGCCGGAGCGATGCTCAGCGTCACCGGCCTCTCGGCGCATTACGGCCGTGCCCATATCCTGGACGGCGTGGCGCTGGAGGTCGCCGCCGGCGAGGTGGTGGTCCTGCTCGGCCGCAACGGCGCCGGCAAGTCGACCACCATGAAGGCCATCATGGGCCTGGTCCCGCCCAGCGCCGGCCGCATCCGCTTCGGCGGCGCCGAGATCGCCGGCCGCGCCCCCTTCGAGATCGCCCGCCTCGGCCTCGGCTACGTCCCCGAGGAGCGCCGCATCTTCACCGAGCTGACGGTGCGGGAGAACCTCGAAGTCGGCCGCCGCCCCGTGGCCTCCGGCCAGAACCCCTGGACGCCGGAGCGGCTATACGCCCTGTTCCCCAGCCTGGGCGCCATGCAGGACCGCCCGGGCGGGCGGATGAGCGGCGGCGAGCAGCAGATGCTGACCATCGCCCGCACCCTGATGGGCAATCCGCGCCTGGTCCTGCTGGACGAGCCGAGCGAGGGCCTCGCCCCGGTCATCATCGAGCGCATGGCCGAGGCGATCCGCCTCCTGAAAGCCGAAGGCCTGGCGATCCTGCTCTCCGAGCAGAACCTCCACTTCGCGCAATTGGTCAGCGACCGTGCCACCATCATCGAGAAGGGCCGCATCCGCTGGGCCGGCAGCATCCCCGAGCTGATGGCGGCGGATCGGGTCAGGGAGCAGTATCTCTCGGTATAGGGATCTGGTCCCCGGCGCCGACCACCCGCACCGCATCGCCGAGCACCAGCGCCGCACCCAGGATCAGCCCGGCGGCCAGCAGCGCCTCGGCCCGTGCCTCCCCGGCATCCAGCGCCGCCGCCGCCACCGCCTCGGGCAGCGGCCCCACCGCCACCGTCACCGGGATTTCGCCGAGGTCGCTGTCCGGGTCCAGCAGATGCGCCGGCATCCGCCGGATGCTGCGGTGCGGCGCATCCACCGCATTGGCGATCACCGTCGCCGCCGCATCGGCCCGCGAGGCGCTGGCCGCCAGCACCGTCACCGCATCGGCGATGCCGCGCGAAAAGCTCCGTCCCGGCCAGCCGCTGGTGGCGATCCCCTGCACGCCATCGCCGGCCCGCAGCCGGATCAGCGCCTCCGGCATGGCGCGGGCCAAATGCTGCACCACCCCGACCCGCAGCACCTCCCCGGCGGCGAGGAACACCGCGATATCGCCGCCGTTGTTCACATGCGCCGCGGTCAGCCCGCGGGTGCCGGCCAGCGCCGCCAGCACCTCCTCCGCCACCGCCCCGGCGACCGCCGCCATGGGGGTGATGAAGCCGGCGCGGAAAGGCCAGACGGCATCGGCCATGCGCCGCGCCACCGGTCCGCGCAGCGCCGGGCGGTCCACCCCCAGGGGTTGCCGCAGCAAGGGCAATTCGGCGACCAGCCCGGCCAGCAGCCCCTCGAAGGCACGGCTTGCCCGCGCCGCCGCCTCGGCGATGCCGGTCCGCGTGCCTTCCAGTCCGATCACCAGGTCGATCGGTCCGTCCTGGAGGTGCAGCCGGCCATCCGGCAGCAGCGCGGCTAGGGTGCTGGCCATGGATTTTCCGGCATCCAGCCTTCGTGCCGGGCGGCGCCGCCATGCTCGGCCAGCAGCCGCTCCAGCGACACCGCATGGTCCACATGCCCGCCGAGCCGGGCATAAAGCGCGGCACTGAGAGAGAATTCGATCGGCGCCACCAGCGCCGGCGTCGGCACGTATCCAAAGGCGCCATCCGGCACCCGCAGCACATCGGCCATGATGGTGATGCCACCCCCCGGCCAGAGCATGCAGGGCGCCCCGCCGATTGTCACCCGCACCAGCGAGGCCTGCACCTCGCGGGTCAGCAGCACGGGATTCTCGGTCACCCCGGCCCGCAAGGAACCCCCGGCGCCGGCCATGAACAGGATGGAGGTCAGCGCCGGCTCGCAATTCTCGCCGATCCGCTCGACCGTCCGCCGCACCGCCACGGGCGCCGCCACCGGCACTGGCCGCAAATCCTCGTCCAGTACAACGTATAAAAAGTCCTCCCCGGTGGTGCTGGTCAGCAGCAGCCGCAGGCCGGGCCAGGCGATCTTGGGGTCGATGCCGGCGATCACCGCCAGCGGGTCGGCGATATCGGTCCCGCCCCAGCCATTGCCGGGTTGCGCCACCTGGAAATACCGCCCCGGCGTCGAGCGCCGGCCGCGCACCTTGATGCCGCTGGGCGGTACGCCGAGGCACTTGCCCGCCTGATGCTCGCTCAGCACCCCGGTGATATGGTCGTCGACCACGATCACCTCATCGACGTGGCCGTGCCATTGCTGGGCGAAGATGCCGATCGCCGCCGAGCCGCAGCCGACCCGCATCCGGCGCTCCGGCGTGCCGTCGACGATCGGCGCGGCGCCCGCCTGCAGCACCAGCTTCGGCCCGCCATCGACCGAAACCTCCACCGCCTGCTTGTTGCAGAGCGCCAGCATCGCCGCGCAGGTGACGTTGCCCTCGCGCTTCGAGCCGCCGGTCAGGTGGCGCACCCCGCCGAGGCTCAGCATCTGGCTGCCGTATTCGGCCGTGGTCACATGGCCGATCTGCTCGCCATCGACCCGCACCGCCGCCGTCTCGGCGCCCAGGTGCCGGTCGGTGTCGATTTTCACCTTCAGGCCGCAATAGCTGAAGATCCCCTCGGTCACGACGGTGACGGTATCGACCCCGGCATGGGAGGAGGCGACGATGAAGGGCGCCGGCTTGTAGTCCGGGTAGGTGGTGCCGGCGCCGATGGCGGTGACGAAGGTAGGCGGGGCAAGGCCGCCGGCCCAATCCTCCGAGCCCTCCAGGAAGGGCACCGTCGCCCCGCCCGCATCCAGGGTGCGTTCCATCAGCACCAGCGGGTCGGTCCGCACCAGCGCGCCGTCCCGATTGGCATAGCGGCTGCACGCCCCGGCCCGGCCCGGCCGGATGCGGCAAAGCACCGGGCAGGCATCGCAGCGGACGATGCCCTCGTTGCCCTCCCGCGCGCCGAATATGGCTGTGCGGTCGCTCATCGGCGCTCTCCTCTTGCGGCCAGCGCCTCCAGCACCCGATGCGGCAGGGCAGGGACACGGGTGATTTCCGCCCCCGTCGCATCGCGAATCGCGGAAAAAATCGCCGGCGCGGTCGGTACCAGCGCCGGCTCGCCGATCCCCTTCGCCCCATAGGGCCCGAGCGGCTCCGGATCCTCGATCAGGATGCTCTCGATCGCCGGCACGTCGCCGATGGTGGGGATCAGGTAGTCGTGCAGGTTCTCGGTCCGGCCCGGCAGGTATTCCTCCAGCAGCGCGAGGCCGATCCCCTGGGCGATGCCGCCCTCGATCTGGCCTTCTACCAGCGTCGGGTTGATGGCCCGGCCGACGTCATGCGCGGCGACGATGCGCTGCAGGTGAACCGTGCCGAGCTCGGTATCCACGGCGAGGGCCACGATCTGGGCGGCGAAGCCATAGGTCGCATAGGGGCTGCCCTGGCCATCGGCATCCAGCGGCACGGTCGGCGGATCGAACCGCCCGATCCCCTCCAGCGGCGCTTCCAGCGACACCGACCTGCCATCCACCAGCAGTTGCCCGTCCGCGAGGGCCAGCCGCGCCTCGGGTCCGGCATTGGCCCGCAGCAATATCGCCGCCCGCAGCGCCAGCCACGCCTCCATCGCCGCCCGTCCGCTTACGAATGTCTGGCGGGAGGCGCTGGTCTTGCCGGCATCCGCGGTCAGGTCGGTATCCCCCAGCACCAGGGCGAAGTCGCCCGGCGGCAGGCCCAGCGCCTCGG
>JAQGIA010000072.1 GCA_028291445.1 Belnapia sp. | reverse complement strand
AGCTGATGACTAGAAGGTCTTTTGCGCCCTCAAATTGACCATCGGTCACCAGGATGTCGGTACCGCTGAACACTGCGTTTCGATTAACAGTTTGTCTTGCAACCGTCACAGCGAACTCTTTCGTTGTAAACTCTCAACGTTAAGGCTTGATCGGCGTAATTGCGTAAGCCTCAGTCCTTTCCAAATTGTGTCCAAGGATGGTTCAGGCCTTTGCCTTTATGAGGCTCTGTAGCCAGGAACCCCTGAGCATGAGCCGCGGAATAGGGGAGAAGCGAGCGATTCTGTAATGAGCCAGGATATGTCACGCACCTAAATTGCCGTGCCATTGACCGCTGTCTGGTTACGTCTCGGCCCAGCCCGCCTGCGAAATCATGCATTTCCACCGCACTGGCGGCAGTGCCGGTGCGGCCGCTCCTCAGCGAGCAGCGCGACATCACTGCCTAGCCCACCAGCCCCCACCGAAAGGCCCACCCATGCCCGATAGCAATCTGGCCACCCGCCTGCGCGCGCTGGCGGCCGAGACCACTGCTGCGCTAATCGCCGCCGCCGAGGCCCTGGAGGCCCCGCCGCCGCCCGTGGTGGTCGAGCCTCCGCCGCCGGCGCCGGGCAAGGTCATCGACTGGGCCAAGACGGGCCGAGAGGTCCAGGCCTACTTCGCCACCACCGGCAAATGGGCGAGCATCCTGGTCTATGCCGACGGCACCCGCGATGGGCCAATGCTGCCTGTGGTGCCGCCGGTGGTGGTGCAGCCGCCCACCGTGCCGGCCGAGCCAGCCGGCCGCGGCCTGGCGCTGGCCCAGGCGTTCCACCGCAAGGCTGTCTTCACCGTCAACTGGGAGCGCGAGCGCTTCTCGGCCAACTTCAAGTACGACGCCGCGGTCGACGCCTACTACACCGGCCTCGATGTCGGCGGCATCCGCTGCTTCATGCCGTGGAAGCCGGCCGGGGTGAAGCAGCAGGACGGGTCGGTCCGCAACTTCTGGGACCTGTCCGTGGGCAAGGCTCCGACCCGCGACCAGTTCATGCGCTTCGCCCCCAACATGAAGGCGATCGTCGCGGCGAAGAAACTGCTGATGATCGACCTGCTGGACGCCTGCGGCCTCGAGGACTTCACCCCCGCGCTGCTGCCGGTGGTCGAAGCGTACCTCAGGAACGCGGCCGGCTGGATCCGCGAGATGCAGCTCGACCCGGCCTATCTCTGCATTGGTCCGGTGAATGAATGGGCCGGCGGGAAGGATGCCGATCGCAACGCCACCTATGAGGCGCTGCGGCTGCGCTTCCACAGCATCCTGCGCGGCGAGCTGCCGGAGCCTTTCCTGCTCGGCCAGTCGCCGGCCTATTGGGGCCACCACGACAGCTACACCGGCAGCAAGAACGGCCGGTACAACCCCGGCGACGATCTGGCCACGGTCCATTTCTGGCATGCCTATGACCGCAACAGCGCGGCCGGCTGGGCCAAGGTGCAGGCCGGTATCGACGCCTGGTCCGCGGCGAACGGCGGCCGCGTCGTGATGTGCGGCGAGGTCGGGCCCGGCGGGCTCTACGACGGCAAGGACTTCAAGCTGAACGACGGCGGCTGGGTCGAGCACATCCGCCGGCAGAACCCGGTGCTGGCCAACAGCGTGCCGTGCCTATGGGCATGCACCACCGGCGACTGGGCCATGAACCGCGGCGCCAATGACCCGCGCTTCTGGACCCCGAAGGCCGGGTGGGAGCCGGACATCGAAGGCGCCGTCCGTGCGGCGGCGGCGTCCAACCGGAAAGCGAGGGGGTTATGATCTTCGTGCGCCGCTCCCTCTACGAGCTGACCAGCGACGGCTGGGCCGTGTTGCACCTCGTCGTCAGCGCGGTGCCGGCGTGGTTCTGCCTCGTGCTGTCCTGGCGAGGGGACACCTTCGCCACCGGCGGCGGGGCCTTCGTGGCCATGGCCGCGGTGGCGTCGGAGCATACCTGGGCGCTGGTCAGCGGCATCGTGGCGGTGATGGGCGGCTCGGCGTGGTGGACGCGCTCCTGGCCCATCTGG
Organism: Belnapia sp.; assembly: GCA_028291445.1. GTDB lineage: Bacteria > Pseudomonadota > Alphaproteobacteria > Acetobacterales > Acetobacteraceae > Belnapia. Next base: position 8,677 of record JAQGIA010000072.1, on the reverse strand, counting down.
GTCGGCTCGACCGTCATCCTGTCGGCCTGGCATGGCCTGGTCGCGCTTCTGGTGTTCCAGGCCAATCCGATCGGGACAGGGGCGGGCACCTACGCTCTGCTCGCCCTGGCCGCGACCATCAAGGTCATGCGCCCGGTCGAGGCGCATACCATGCGCCAGCGTCATGCCCATCCGCACCGCTAGGCGGGCCGCCAACAATCTGCTGGGGCTGCTGTACCGGACCCCGTTCTGGTCCGAGGTCTGGTCCGGCATCGCCGCAGTTCTCTGGTCGCTCATTTCAATCCTGGGCTCAGGCGATGTCACGCATCGCCCGAGTTTCGCGCCGCTGGGCGAGCTGGCGCCGACTTGGGTGTGGGAGGGATCGGGCGTGATTTTGGGCATAGGGCAACTGACCGCGGTGACGGTCAATCAGTGGCCGGCGCGGTGGGTCGCCGCATTTATGCTGGCGGCCTGGTGGATGCTGCTGACCATCTGCATCCTGCAATACGATGCCGCCGCCCCGACCTGGGGTGTCTACCTCTGCTATGCGATCTCGAACCTGGTCTCCATGGCTCGCCTTGTACGGCGGTCCTGATCGGTGCCGGAGATCCCGCCCTGGCTGGCAGGGCTCGTCTCGATCCTGACGCCGGTCTCATTCGCCGCTTGGCAAATCTACCTCTACGCAACCGGGCGCTTCGACAAGCGCGAGGATGCGCGAGAGGCGGCTGAAGACAAGCAGCTGCACATGCTGGCCGGCCAGCGGGACCGCATCACCGACGACCTCCGCACCGATCTCGACACGTGCCGAGACATGCTCGCCGCAACCAGCGCGGATCGCTACCGCGGCTGGGACCTGGCGCGCATCTGGTACGACCGCGCCTGGGCCATGCGGCACCAGGCCATCCACGCCCGGCAGTACGGCGAATCCTTTGCCCGCGTGCATGGGGTCGAGCCGCCTGTCTGGACCGTCTCGCTGGACCTGCCGCCCTTCGACCCGCCGCATTAGCGCGGCCACCCCGCGCTGCCCGGGCAAGGCCGCATTCCCACAGGAGCAATACGCAAATGGACATCCATGACTTGCCGACCTTTGTCAGCCACAAGCGAGTTCAGGCCGCGCCAATCAAGCGCGTCCACGACAATATCCTGACGCTCGATATGGGTGGCGGCGATGAAATTCACGTCGAAGCGGGGATTGGCATGTTCGCTCGATACATGCCGGTGCCCGGCGATTATCTCGTCGTCTATCCCCCGGACGGCTATCGGTCGATCTCACCGAAGGCCGCTTTCGATGATGGCTACACCCTGGCGCCCGACAAGACGACGGAGGGCTGACCATGGCCGACATGCGCGCTGTGCTGATGCCTATGCTGCTGGCCGAAGAGGGCGTGCGGCTCATGGTGTACGACGACGCCACGGGGCAGCCGATCAAGCCCGGCACACTGGTCAAAGGGCACCCTACGGTCGGCATCGGCCGCGCGCTCGACACCAACGGGATCACCGAGGAGGAGGCCGAATACCTCCTGGGCAATGACGTGGAGAAGGTGTGCCTCGCGCTCGACAAGGATCTGCCCTGGTGGTCGGGGCTGACCGTCAACCGGCGCGCCGTGCTGGCGGCGATGGCGTTTCAGATGGGCGTGGCCAACCTGATGGGCTTCAAGAACACCCTCGCCTCGCTCAAGGCGGGCGACTATGCGGGCACCGCGCGGGGCATGCTGGCGAGCCTCTGGGCACGGCAGACCCCGGCGCGGGCGAAGCGGATGGCCGACATGATGGTCCGCGGCTGATGCTCGCGCTGATCCCTCTGGCCCTATCCCTCGCGCCTTACCTCGGGCGCTGGCTGGGCGGGGCGCTCGGCTCCGGCAGCACGGACGCGGCCATTGGCGCCGCCGTGGCCACCCAGGCCGCCGAGCTCGTGCGCACCGTCACCGGCACCGATGACCCAGCCGAAGCCGCCGCCATCCTGGAAGCCGATCCGGCCAAGCGCGCCGATCTGCAAATCCGCCTGGCCGAAATCGCCAATGCCCGGGAGACGGCCTATTACGCCGAGGTCGCCAATGCCCGGCAGCAGACTATTGATCTGGCCAAGACCGGATCCAGCCTCGCCTGGGGCGCCCCACTGGTCACGCTGCTGGTGTTCGGCCTGTTCGCCTATACCGTGGTGGGCAGCCCGCCGGCGGATGTGGGCACGCTGGAGACGATCAAGACCGTGTTCATCGCGGCCTGCACGTACTGGATCGGCAGCAGCCGGGGCAGCGCGGCCAAGGACGAGCGGCGGTGACGGTGGCCCAGCATGGATGACGAGCGGACCTGGACCCGGGGCGCATCCTGGCGCCTGGCCCAGCGCCTCATCGCCGGCAATGGCGCGGTGGTGACGCACGACGCCCTGACGTTCGCCGTCTATGGCGATGATCCCGACGGTGGCCCCGCTGATGCCGAGGGCACGATCAAGGTGATGCTGAGCAAGATGCGGGGGAAATTCGCTCCTGGCGCGATCCGCAACGCCCGCGGCATCGGCTACTCGCTCGATCCCGCAGCGGTGCCGGCCGAGCTGCTGGCGCGAGTGGACGGGGCGCAGGTGGTGCTGGCGCTGACCAAGGCCGACCGGGATGCGTTCCGGCGGACCCGGCCCGATCCGCATCCGGTGACAAAGCCGCGGCGGCGGTGAGGGGTACAAACCATGCGTGGCAGGGTGGCGGCTGAATGAGCCGGTCGGTGGGGAAACCTGCCGGCCGGCTTTTCCAATTTGGTCCCCGGAAGTCATCGGCCACGTCGGTCAGCAACGCGGAACACTCTCGTCGGGCACTAGCCCTTGCGGATGCCGGTAGGACGGCCAGGAGAGGGGGGCAATGGCCCATAAATAATGGACGGCGGGATACGACAAACCCTACAACCCGGCGAATTTCCCTTCAGACACGTATTGTTCTTCTTGCGCATTATTATTCTTCCAGCAACGATCCGGTATCAATAGGTTTTCCGGATGAGGAAGGGCAGCGCAGCAGATGGCAAAGATGCCAAGCGGTATGCGGGCGCTGCGAAGCCTCCCGGGCAATCGCCTTCTTTATGGCGACAACCTTACGCTAATGCAGGATATGAAATCGGCGTCGGTAGATCTCATCTACCTCGATCCGCCATTTAACAGCCAGCGCACATACAATCTGATCTATCGCAACCTCACCGGCGCACCCGTTCCTGAGCAGGAAGAGGCATTTTGTGATGCCTGGGACATGGACCCAGAGAAGGAGGAAATGCTTCGCAGCATGTCGCAGTACATGCAGAGCCACGAGGTACCCTCCGACATCGCCGATTTCTGGGGCGTATGGATGCGTGCACTCCAAAACAGCCAGCCCCGATTGCTGGCCTACCTGCTCTACATGTCTTGGCGACTTGTGGAGATGCGTCGCATCCTAAAGCCGACCGGGAGCCTTTACCTTCACTGTGACCCAACGGCGAGCCACTACATCAAGGTCATTCTCGACGGCATCTTCGGCCACCAAAATTTTCAGAGCGAAGTGATCTGGAAACGCACCAGCGCTCACAGCAGCGCGAAGCGCCACGGGCCAGTGCATGACGTCATTCTCTTTTACACCAAAGGAAAGACGTTCACCTGGAACCCAGTTTACATGCCCTACGATCAATCGTACTTGGATGAATTTTATACCCATTTCGATGATGATGGCCGACGTTGGCGCCGTTCTGATCTTACTGGAGCCGGAACGCGGAATGGCGAAACCGGGGAGAATTGGAGAGGGATCAACGTAACGGCAAAAGGTAGGCATTGGGCCCACCCTCCTCGCATCCTCGAAAAAATGGATACTGAGGGACGGATTCACTGGCCGCAAAAGGCTGGTGGGATGCCGATGCTAAAGCGATATCTCGATGCCCAGGTAGGCATGCCACTGCAAGATATTTGGACTGATATCCGGCCAATTCACAACATGGCTCAGGAGCGACTTGGATATCCGACGCAAAAGCCGATCGTACTCCTGCAGCGTATTATCCAAGCCAGCAGCAATCCGGGCGACGTCGTATTCGACCCATTTGCCGGTTGTGGTACCTCGATTTATGCAGCCCATGAAGCTGGCCGACGTTGGATTGGATGTGACATCGCAATCCTTTCTGTCCGCATCGTCCGTGATGTACTTTTGAAGCGGTACGGCCTCCGGGAAAGCTTGGAATATGAAGTCGCAGGCGTTCCCATGTCTGTAGATGGGGCAAAGGAGCTTTTTGAGCGCGACAAAAAGCAGTTTCAGCATTGGGCAGTTGAGCTTTCCGGCGGCTTCGTCAACACGAAGTATTCGGGTGACCGCGGCATTGACGGGCGCCTGTGGTTTGAAACCCAGGACGGGCTGCGTGCCATGGTCATTTCCGTTAAGGGCGGGAAGGTGCTGCCCGCATATGTCCGCGAACTTGAGGGCACCCGCTCGGTTGAAAGTAACACCGAACTCGGCGGATTTATTTGCCTCGAAGAGCCCACGCGCGCTATGCGAGATGCTGCCGCATCGAGTGGAATGTATAATTATCAAGGGCGGGCGTACCCTAGGCTGCAACTGCGCAGCATTGGGGACCTGTTGGCAGGGCGCGGATTTGACACACCCTCGCGTGTCCAAACGCTTGGCTGGCAGAAGCAGGGGGTCCTGCCGCTAAGTGCTGACTGGAAACAAGCCGCCGTCGCCACGGCCTAGGCCGTACCTTCATTGTTGTCGCGAGCCAAGCTGAGGCGCGTGGTCAAGCGCATTTGCAATCTTAGCTTCGAAAGCGATCTAATACCGGCGCCGCAAATGCTCCGGCCACTCTGCTGGATCCTTCGGCGGCGGCCATCTGCCCTGAGCACGCCACCATTGCTCCTCGCGCTCGATCCTCTCTCGGGTCGGTCCCCAGAACCAATCCGGAAACTGGGACGAGACGCCAGCGATCATGAGGGTCACTTCGCGCCCTGCCCTGGCTCGATCGCCTCCAGCCGCGAGATACGCGTGGATCGCCTTGGCATGGGCCGGCCCGTCCATATAGCCCTCGCCCATCGCGTCCCGGTAGGCGAGCGCGGTGGGCAGCAGCAGGTGCCTCGGCCAGCCCGTCAGTGCGTGGTGGGGCAGCGTCGGCTCAGAGCGCGAGCCCGATTCGCTGTCGAGAGCCACTGATCCTCCCCGCAGGCGATGCGAACAACCTGCCAACAAGCCCCTGCCCCACTGCACGGATTTTGCACGGATGCGAGGCGGATGTTCCCGGTTCGACCTGGATCGTGGCGGATGATGACCACCGAGCGATTTCCGGAAAGTGGCGGAATACCTAGGAAAAATGGTGCTGCCAGAGAGGATTGAACTCTCGACCTCTCCCTTACCAAGGGAGTGCTCTACCACTGAGCTACGGCAGCGTACCGGCCATCGGGCCGGCGCTTCCTAGCTTCACCGCGCAGGGAACGCAACCCCGTACCACCCGCCCCGGCGCTTTCCAGCCGGGGCTCCGCCCGATCCTTCAGCGCAGCTGCCTTACCGCCGTGGTCAGCCGGGACACACAGGTCAGCGTCCCGTCCCGCCGCCGGATCTCGATCTGCCAGACCTGGATGCTGCGGCCGAGTTGCAGGGGCCGACATTCGGCGGTGACCAGGTCGCCATCCGGCACCGGGGCCAAATGATTGGCATTCACCTCGACGCCGACGCAGCCCTGGCCCTCGCCCGCCGCCATCATCCCGCAGAAGGACCCGATGGTCTCGGCCAGCACCACGCTGCCGCCGCCATGCAGGATGCCATAGGGCTGGATATGCCGGTGATCGACCGGCATCTCGGCCCGAACGAAGTCGGCGCCAACCTCCAGCACACGGATGCCGAGCAGACCGGGCAAGGTCCCCGCGTGCCGTTCGGCGAATTCCTCGGGGGTCACCGGGCGTTGCCAGATGCTCATCGCAGTCCGCTCATTGCTGGTAATCCTTCATTTTCCAGTAACTTCCTGACAGCAAACCGGCATCGCCGCTGCGGCATTGCGCCTGCCCCGAGGCTCGATGCCGCCGCTCGCGAATGAGTTGACCGCGCCCCGACTGCTAAGCTAGGCAAGCTGCAGTTCGTGTTCTGGTTGCGATCCAATAACGTTTATGATCTTAATCGGCTATAAATCCTGGATGGAACCCCGCTTGCTCGCCGCAAAACCTATTTGATCGATCAACTCCTAAGTGGGCGGAGAGACTTTGCACGTTATCCTCGATATCTCCCGCCTCCTGTCCTGTGTGCATCGCAGGTCTCCTTCCGGCATCGACCGGGTTGAAATGGCCTATGCGAAACACTGGATCCAGATACCTGCTGCAGATTGCAGCTTCGTCGCCCAATCTCCCTGGGGTTGGTTCGGAAACGTCGCCAGGGGCCGGGTCGCCGCCCTCCTCGCCGCTCTGGAGGAAACCTGGAGCCTCGGCATCGCCCCCCCGGATCCGCTGCATCGAGCCAGGCGTACCGCCGCCGGCATCCTGGCCCAGCTGACCCTGGGCAGCGGGCGTGCCGCCCTGCAGGCAACGCTCGAAGGCCGGCGGCGCAGCATCTTCCTGCTGGTCTCGCACAGATCGCTGGAACGTGAAGCCCCCATCGCCGCGCTCCGTCGCGCCGGGGCGCGCTTCGTGCCGCTGATCCACGACCTCATCCCCCTGACCCATCCGGAATATTCGCGGCCCCGGCAGATCGCCTGCCACGCCGCCCGCGTCGCGACCACCGCCACCCAGGCGGATGGGATCATCGTCAATTCCGTGGCCACGGCGGCCACGCTGCTGCCGCGGCTCGCGCTGCACGGCCGTTCCATGCCGCCCATGACTGTAGCCGCGCTGGGGGTCGAGGCCACGCCACCGCCGCCGCCCCTGCTGCGGACGGAGCCCTATTTCGTCTGCCTCGGCACCATCGAGCCACGCAAGAACCACCTGCTGCTGCTGCATGTCTGGCGCGACCTCGCCAGCCGGGCGCCGGCCGGCCAGCCGCCGCCACGCCTGCTGATCATCGGCCGGCGCGGCTGGGAAAACGAGAACGTCGTCGACCTGCTGGAGCGCTGCGACACCCTGCGGGACCTCGTCCTGGAACTCGGCTGCATCTCCGATAAGCGGGTCATCGACCTGGTCGCCGGGGCCAGCGCGTTGCTCTATCCCAGCTTCGTCGAAGGCTATGGCCTGCCGGTCGCCGAGGCCCTGGCGATGGGCGTGCCGGTGCTCTGCAGCGACGTCTCGCCGCTGCGCGAAGTCGGCGGCGAGGTGCCCGAGTACCTCGACCCGCTGGACGGCCCGGCCTGGCGCCGGATGATCCTTGCCTATGCCGAACCCGGCTCCACCGCCCGCGCCGCCCAGCTGGCGCGGTTGCAGGGCTGGACCGCGCCCCGCTGGAGCGACCATTTCGCCGCGGTGGACCGGCTGCTCGAGCAGGTCGCCGGCGTCCCCGGCCTGGTATCGCGGCCGGTGCCGGCGCCACAGCCTGTCCCGGTCGGGGAGCCAACCTTGGCACCTGTCCCGGTCAGGGAGCCGACCTTGGCATGAGCCGCCACGGCGAGCCGAAGCCGAAGCGCCGGCCGGATTGCGACATCGCCATCCTGGGTGCCGCCTGCCGCCTGCCCGGCGCGCCGGACCTCGATGCCTTCTGGACCCTGCTGGCGAATGGCCAGGATGCCGTCACCAGCGTGCCGGCCGACCGCTTCACCCAAAGCGCCTTCAGCCACCCGCGCCAGGGCGAGCCCGGCAAGACCTACAGCTTCGCCGCCGGCACCCTCGGTGACATCGGCGGCTTCGAGCCCGCCGCCTTCGGCATCTCCCCGCGCGAGGCGGCCGAGATGGACCCGCAGCAGCGCCTGCTGCTGGAAGTCACCGCCGAGGCGCTGGAGGATGCCGGCATCCCGGCCGGCCGCCTGGCCGGCAGCGGCACCGGGGTCTTCATCGGCGCCTCGCTGACCGACTACGGCGACCTGCGCCAGGCCGATGCCGCCTCGGGCGACCGCTACTTCATGACCGGCAGCGCGCTGTCGATCCTGGCCAACCGCATCGGCAATGTCTTCGACCTGCATGGCCCGGCGCAGACCATCGATACCGCCTGCTCCTCGGCGCTGGTGGCGTTGCATTGGGCCTGCGAGGCGCTGCGTGGCGGCCGGGTGCCGACGGCGCTGGTCGGCGGCGTCAACCTGCTGCTCTCGCCCTTCCCCTTCATCGGCTTCGCCCGCGCCGGGATGCTGTCCCCCACCGGGCGTTGCCAAGCCTTCGCCGCCGGTGCCGATGGCTATGTCCGGGCCGAAGGCGCCGGGGTGGTGCTGCTGAAGCGGCTCGACGACGCGCTGGCGGATGGCGATGCGATCCGCGCCGTCATCCTCGGCTCCGGCGTCAATGCCGCCGGCCGCACCCTCGGCCTCTCGCTGCCGAGCCAGTCGGCCCAGGCAGCGCTGCTGGAACGGGTGATGGGCGAGGCCGGGGTCAGCCCCGACCGCATCGGTTATTTCGAGGCACATGGCACCGGCACCGCCGCCGGCGACCCGCTGGAAGCCGCCGCCCTCGGCACCGCCATCGGCATGCGGCGGACCGAGCCGCTGCCGATCGGCTCGGTCAAGACCAATATCGGCCATACCGAGCCAGCCTCCGGCATCGCCGGGCTGCTCAAGGCCATGCTGGTGCTGGAGAAGGGCCGCATCCCCGCCTCGCTGCATCACACGACGCCCAATCCGGCGATCGACTTCGCGGCGCTCGGCCTGCGGGTGCCGA
>JAQGIA010000058.1 GCA_028291445.1 Belnapia sp. | reverse complement strand
TATCAGCGCGATCGAGGGTGGCATCGGCGCCTTCCCCCGTCGCCTGGCGGTGGCCGAGGAAGACCTCACCGCCGCCCGCCGCGTGCTGCGGGAGGCCGGCGAGGAACACGCGTGAGCGAGTGCACCGAGGACCGGCTGCTCGGTGGCCGGGTGCTGCTGCGCCAGCCGCGCCAGGGCCTGCGCGCCGGGTTGGATGCGGTGCTGCTGGCCGCCGGCATTCCCGCCCGGCCCGGCGACCGGGTGCTGGAAGCCGGCTGCGGCAGCGGCGCCGCCTTCCTGTGCCTCGCCGCCCGGGTGCCTGGCCTCCGCATCGTCGCGGAGGAGCGCGACCCGGTGCTGGCCGCGCTGGCCCGCGCCAATGCCGCGGCGAACGGCGTGGCGGCGCGGGTGATCGAGGGCGACATCCGCGACCCGGCGCTGGCGCACGACCTCGGGTCCTTCGATCATGCCTTCGCCAACCCGCCCTTCTGGCCGAGCGGCACCGCGCCGCCTGAGGTGCTGCGGCATGCGATGACGCATGCCACCGCCGCGGGCGCCGCCGGGTTGCGCGACTGGGCCAGCTTCCTGGCCGCGCCCCTGGTGCGACGCGGCTCGCTGAGCCTGATCCTGCCGGCGGCCTTGCTGGATGCGGGCATGGCGGGGCTGGCGGCGGCGGGCTGTGCCGGGACGCGGCTGGTGCCCTTCTGGCCCCGCGCCGGCATTGCTGCCAAGCGGCTGTTGTTGCAGGCCCGGCGCGGCAGCCGTGGCCCGGCGCAGGTGGCGCCGGGGCTGGTGCTGCATGCGGCGGGCGAAGGCTTCACCCCGGCGGCGGAAGCCGTGCTGCGTGACGCCGCCGGGCTGGCGATCAGCTAGTCGTGCTCTCCGGATGGCGCAGATGCCATAGCCTTTCATGCGCGGCGACCAAGCTTTCCATGTTGCGGCGCCGGTTGGTGTCCGGCGAGACCGGACGGCGCGTCAGCATCATTTCAAGGATTCGCAGCAACTGCTCCGCGACCTCGTAGTCGCCCTGATCGCAGGCATGATGGAAGGCGATCAGAATCTTGTCGGACAAGCGGCGGCTATGCCGTGGGGCGGTCGTGCCGCGACCGGATTCCCTCGCGTCATCCTGGTCCGTATCGTCGTCCGCCATACTGCCTTCTCCGGTTGCGAACTGCCTGGTCCTCGGGCAGCGACGCGTGGCTCAGAATAACAAAGATTTAGAGTTCGCGCGAACCCGGTTGCATCAACCCGCGCCACCCGGCCGCCCAATTTGGGCAGAGACGGCGGCGGCGATCGCTTCCGGCGTCTGTTCCGGGCGAAACAGGCTGCGTACCTTGGCATCCGGGCCGACCAGATAGATGAAGCTCGAGTGATCCATCAGGTAATCCGTCATCTCGGGCCGCTGTACCTTGGCATAATAGACCCGGTAGCGCCGCGCCGCCTCCGCCACCTGGTCCGGCGTGCCGGTCAGGCCCTGCATGCGCGGATGGAAGCGGCTGACGTAATCCGCCAGATGCTCCGGCGTATCCCGCTGCGGGTCCACCGAAATGAAGGCGGGCACCACCGCCTCGCCCGCCGGGCCCATGGCGTCGAGCGCCGCGGCCATGGTGCCGAGTTCGGTCGGGCAGACATCCGGGCAGAAGCTGTAGCCGAAATAGACCAGCATCCAGCGGCCGGCGTAGTCGCGCTCGGTGACCGGCTTGCCGGATTGATCGGTCAGGCTGAAAGGGCCGCCGAGCGACATGCCCTGGGGCAATTGCACCCCGCCGCCGGAGACCATCGTGCCCTGGCCGCCGAAGACCTGGCCGAGCCGGTTGACGAAGGCATCGGCCAGCCCCTCCTCCGGTGCGCGCGTGACCCAGGCGAAGGCCCAGACGCCACCGAGCAACAGGACCAGCAGGACCGCAGTGAGACGGATGGTGCGCAGCATGCGCATCCATACCCGGCACCACGCCGCGCCGCCAGGGTGGCTGGCGCGGCGTGGCGCCGGATGCAAGCGGAACCGGTGGATTTCCACCGGTGGTGGCGCCGGCCACGCATTATTGCGGAATCGGACCGGCAGGCCTGCCGGAGGTTCAAGTCCGGCGACGCCTCAGCGAAGCGGGGTGGCGATGAGCTCCCCGCTCGGTTGCGGCGCATTGAAGGTGCTGTCCGAGAAGGCCTCCTCCCAGGTGCCGGAGGTGCTGGCCTTGGAGTATTCGGTCGAGCGATTCTCGAAGAAATTGGTATGCTCGACCGCGTTCAGCATCTCATCCAGCCAGGGCAGCGGATTTTTCTCGATGTTGTAGAGCGTCTGCAGGCCGAGCTGCTGCAGACGGCGGTCGGCGATGAAGCGGATGTATTGCTTGGTCTGCGCCGCATCGATGCCCTCGACGCCGCCCAGCTCGAAGGCGAGGTCGATGAAGGCATCCTCATGGTCCACGATGGTGGCGCAGATCTGGGTGATCTCGCGCCGCAGCTCCTCGGTCCAGATCTCCGGGTTCTCCTGCACGAAGGTGCGGAACAGCCGGATGATGGAGAGGCAGTGCAAGGTCT
>JAQGIA010000040.1 GCA_028291445.1 Belnapia sp. | reverse complement strand
GGCTGGATGCTGATCCGGCCGGGCCAGTTCTGCGACAGCCAGCGGACATGCTCGGCCATCTCCTGCGGGCCGGTCGCGCAATTCAGCCCCATCAGCGGCACGTCGAGGGAATGCACCACGGTCGCGGCGGCGGCGATATCCGGGCCGACCAGCAGGGTGCCGGTGGTCTCGACCGTGACCTGCACGAAGATCGGGATCCTGGCGCCGGTCTGCTTGATCACCGCCTTGGCGGCATTGACCGCGGCCTTGATGAACAAGGTATCCTGGTTGGTCTCGGTCAGGACGGCATCAACGCCGCCGGCGATCAGGCCGCGGCACTGTTCCTCCAGCGCCGCCTGCAAATCATCGTATTTGATATGGCCGAGGCTCGGCAGCTTGGTGCCGGGGCCGATGTCGCCGATTACCCAGCGGTGGCGGCCATCGGCGAAGCTCTCGGCCGCCTCCCGCGCAAGCTCGCCGCCGAGCTTGTTGATCTCGAAGGCGCGGTCCCCCAGCTCGAATTCGCCGAGCGTGACCGGGCTGCCGCCGAAGGTATTGGTCAGCACCATGTCGGCGCCGGCCTCGTAGTAGCCGCGGTGGATTTCGCGGACCATGTCGGGGCGCGACAGGTTCAGGACATCGGTGCAATTCTCCTTGCCCCAGTAGTCCTTGTCGACATCGAGGGTCAGGGCCTGCACCCGGCTGCCCATTCCGCCGTCACACAGCAGCACGCGGTCGGCGAGGGCATCGAGGATATGGGGACGCGCCATGGGGGGCTTCCTAGGATCTCAAAAGTTCAGCGCGGGCACGGCGGCGACCGGCACGGCCAGCCGGCGGGCGGGCCAGAGGCGGACGGCGAGCGGGCCGGGAATGGTGAGCGGGGCAAGCCCGGCGCAGCCGGCCGGACCGAGCCAGCCGGTGATCTCGGCATCGTCGAAGCCGGGCCAGCGATGGGCATGGCGATCCAGCAATTCGCCGCGGTCATGCGGGGCGAGGTCGAGGATGAGCAGCAGGCCATCCGGGCGCAGCACGCGGGCCGCCTCGGCCAGGGCCGCCGCCGGGTCCTCGGCGTAATGCAGCACCATCTGGAGCGTCACCACGTCGAAGCCGGCATCGGGCAGCGGCAGGCGGTACATATCGGCCTGGCGGACCGCGCAATGGGCGCCGAGGCCGCGTTCGGCCAGGCGGGCACGGGCCAGCGCCAGCATGTCCCGGCTGGCATCGACGCCGAGGGCGCTTTCGGCACGCGGCGCCAGCACCTCCAGCAGCCGGCCGGTGCCGGTGCCGATATCGAGGATGCGGCCGATGCGCGGCGGCAGGGCGCCGAGCAGCGCCGCCTCGATCGCCTCGGCCGGCAGTTCCAGCGCCCGCATCTCGTCCCAATCCGCGCCATGCCGCCGAAAGGCGTCGGAGGCCGCCCTGGCCCGTTCCGCTGCCAGCCGCGCCGCCTGCCGGCGATCCGCCGCCAGCTGGGCATCATCTTCCGGCAAACGGGCCAATAATTGGTGAACCAGGCTGGCCGCGCCGGGAACCTGGAAATAGGCATTGGCGCCTTCCGGCAGGCGTTCCAGCAGGCCGGCCTCGACCAGCAGCTTCAAATGGCGCGACAGCCGGGGCTGCGACTGGCCAAGCACGGTACAAAGATCGGATACGCAAAAGGCGCCACGCGCGCAGAGCGCCAGCAGGCGCAGGCGGGTGGGCTCGGCGCTAGCGCGCAGCTGGGCCAGCAGATCTTCCATGGGCTGGATATCACATAAAGATATCCTTATGTCTAGTCGGAAGCGAGGAGTGGGCGATGGCCTGGACGGTGGATGCGCGGATACCCCTGCTGCTCGTCGCGGATGCGGCCGGGTTGGCGACGGCGCTGGCCGGAGGCCCGGCGGCGGTACTGGCCGAGGCCCCTGCCCCATCCGTACCCGGCGCCATCGCCGTGGAGAGTTTCGACGCCAGCCTGCCGCATGCGATGGCCTGCACCTGCTGCAACGGACGGAGCCCGGCGGCGGCGGCGCTGGACCGGCTGTTCCTCGCCCGGGTGCGCGGCCAATGCGGCTGGTTCACCCGGGTGGTGGCGCTGGCCAGCAACCCGGTTGCCCAGGCGCAGGTGGCCGCCGCGCTGGAGGGCGATGCGCTGACCACAGCCCGGTTCAGGCCCGCATAAATCAGGCCCGCATGAATCAGGAGGGCGTAGCGGCCTCCAGCAGGATGGCGCCGGTCGGGTGGACCTGGCCGTTCCAGCCGGGCGGGACCAGGGTGGTCGCATCTAATTGCACCAGGATGGCCGGGCCGCTGAAGCGGGCGCCGGGGCCGAGGCGGCTGCGGTCGAGGATCGGCGTCCGCACCGGCCCGCCGGGCAGGCGGATGATCTGGTGGCCGGTGACAGCCTCCGCCGCGGTGCCGCCCCGGGGCAGCGGCATGGCGGGGGCCGGCAGGCGTCCGGCCGCCTCCAGCCGCAGAGTGACGATCTCGATCGGCACGCCGGGCAATTCGAAGCCATAGAGGACACGATGGGCGGCGGCGAATGCCTCGGCCAATCCGGAACGGGGATCGGCGACGGCGGGCCAGACGATGGGCAGCTCGAAGCCCTGCTCCTCGTAGCGCAGCAGCGCGACGCGGCGGCTGCCACGGTCGGCGGGGGCGACGGCCTCCTGAACGAACCAGGCCTCGGCCGCCTCGGCCAGCGCCGCGAAGGCGGTATCCAGCGCGGCCGGGTCGGCACCCTCCAGCTTGCGGGCCACGGTGCGGCTGAACTCGGCCTTGAGATCGGCGGCGAGCAGACCCTGGGCGCAGAGTACGCCGGGGGTCGGCGGCACCAGCACCCGGGTCATGCCGAGCAGCCCGGCAAGCGCGGTGCCATGCAGCGGCCCGGCACCACCGAAGGGCACCAGGGCGAAGCCGCGCGGGTCATGGCCACGCTCGACCGAGACGATGCGGATGGCGCCGACCATCGTGTTGTCGGCGATGGCGAGGATGCCGCGCGCCGCCGCCTCCAACGACAAGCCGAGGGGAATGGCGACCCGGGAGCGGATGGCGGCCTCGGCCAGCCCGGGGTCGAGCGCCATGCGGCCGCCGAGCAGCGCCGGCGGCAGATGGCCGAGCACCAGATGCGCATCGGTGACGGTAGGTTCCTCGCCGCCGCGGCCATAGCAGGCGGGGCCGGGATCGGCACCGGCGCTCTGCGGGCCGACGGTCAGCGCGCCGCCCGTCACCCGGGCAGCGGCTCCGCCGCCGGTAACGCGGGCGATCGAGCCGCCGCCGGCGCCGATGGTGACCATGTCGATCATGGGCAGCGGCAGCGGCCAGGGGCCGACCTTGCCGGATTGGGTCAGGCCTGGTTTGCCGCCGGCGATGAGGCAGATATCGGCGCTGGTGCCGCCAATATCGACGGTGATGATATCCGGCACCCCCGCGGCGACTGCCAGCGCCGCAGCGCCCACCACGCCGGCGGCGGGGCCGGAGAGCGCGGTCTGCACCGGGGCACGGCGGATCGCCGGCGCCCCGGCGACGCCGCCATTGGATTTCATCAGCAGCAGCGGTGCATCGATGCCGCCGGCTGCGAGCCGGGCTTCGAGCTTGGCCACATAGGTCGAGACGGCGGGCATGACGGCGGCGTTCAGCACCGTCGCCATGCTGCGTTCGTATTCACGGACCACGGGCAGCACATCGGCCGATGCGGTGACGGCGACGCCGGGGGCGGCGGCCTGGACCAGCGCCAATGCGCGACGCTCGTGGCCCGGGTTGGCGAAGCTGTGCAGGAAGCAGATGGCGATGGCCTGGGCCCCGCCGGCGACGGCGGCCAGGGCGGCGGCGGTGACCGCAGCCTCGTCCAGCGGGGCCAGCTCGCTGCCATCGGCGGCGATGCGACCGGGCACTTCGAAAACCAGGGCGGGCG
>JAQGIA010000004.1 GCA_028291445.1 Belnapia sp. | reverse complement strand
CCGCTGCACACCACCTGGCTGGGCGAGGGGCGCTACGACTGGGGCTTCGCGGACGAGACCTTCGCGGCGCTGCGCCTGCAGGGCACCTATCCGATCGTGGACCTCTGCCATTTCGGCGTGCCGGACTGGATCGGCGACTTCCAGAACCCGGACTTCCCGGCGCTGTTTGCCGCCTACGCCCGCGCCTTCGCCACCCGCTTCCCCTGGGTGCAGCTCTACACGCCGGTGAACGAGATGTTCATCACCGCGGTCTTCTCCGCCAAATACGGCTGGTGGAACGAGCAGCGCAGCGACGACCGCAGCTACGTGACGGCGATCAAGAATATCGTCCGCGCCAATGTGCTGGCGATGCAGGCGATCCTGCGGGTAAGGCCGGATGCCATCTTCATCCAATCCGAATCGACCGAGCAATTCCACCCGGAATGCCCGGCCGCCCTGCCGCATGCCGAGCACCGCAACGCCGAGCGCTTCCTGACGCTCGACCTGAACTACGGCCGGCGGGTCTGCTCCTCGATGTACGAATATCTGCTCGACAACGGGATGACGCGCGAGGAATACCATTTCTTCCAGCGCCAGGACCTGCGCCGGCACTGCATCATGGGCAATGACTGGTACGCCACCAACGAGCATCTGATCGGCGCCGACGGGCATAGCCGCTGGGCCGGCGAAGTCTTCGGCTACGACACGGTGACGCGGGACTACCATGCGCGCTACGGCCTGCCGGTGATGCATACCGAGACCAACATGGACGAGGGTCAGCGCGGCGACGAGGCCGAGCACTGGCTGTGGAAGCAGTGGTCCGGGCTGATGCGGCTGCGGCGGGACGGCGTGCCGATCCTCGGCTTCACCTGGTATTCGCTGACCGACCAGATCGACTGGGACACCGCGCTGCGCGAGCGGAACGGGCGGGTCAACCCACGCGGGCTGTTCGACCTCAACCGCAACATCCGAACCGTGGGCCGTGCCTATCAGCGGCTGATCGAGGGCTGGCAGCCGGTGCTGGCACAGCAGAGCCATTGCCTGCGGCTGCCGGTGACGGCGTGATCGCCCTGCCCGCCCAGCGACCGGGGCGGGACGCGCCCTACTCCGGCCGCAGCCCCATCCGCTGCACCACATCGGTCCATTTGCGGATTTCGGCCGCGACATAGGAGCCGAAGGCCTCCGGCGTGCCGGTCTGCGGCTGGATGCCCTGGCGAGCCAGCGCGCCGCCCACATCCGGCCGCATCATGGTCTCGCGCATGGCGGCGTTCAGCCGGCGGATCACCGGCTGCGGCGTCCCGGCCGGAGCCAGCACCCCGCCCCAGCTCACGGTCTCGAAACCCGGCACCGTCTCGGCGATGGTGGCCAGCTCCGGCGCCTCCGGCACCCGCGCCAGGGAGGTGACGGCGATGCCCCGCACCCGCCCGGCCTGCACATGCGGCAGCAGCACCGGCACGGTGTCGAAGTTCACCGGGATCACCCCGGCCAGCAGATCCGCCGTGGAGGGTGCGCTGCCCCGGTAGGGCACATGCGTCAGCTCGATCCCGGTGATGCTCTTCAGCAACTCCATCGCCATGTGCCCGGCCGAGCCGACCCCCGCCGAGCCATAGCTCAGCTTCCCCTGCTGTTCCCGCGCATAGGCGAGGAATTCGGGGAAGCTCCGCACCGGCACGCCGGGGTGCAGCGCCATGATCTGCGGCACGATCGAAACCGCCATGACCGGGGCGAAATCCGCCAGGGCGTCGAAGGGCGTGCGGCTGCCGTACAGCGCCGGCCCCATGCCGTTCGGCCCGGCATTGCCCATCAGCAGGGTATAGCCATCGGCCGGGCTGCGGGCGACCAGCTCGGCGGCGATGAAGCCATTCGCCCCCGGCCGGTTCTCCACCACCAGGGTCTGGCCCAGCGCGGCGGTCAGGTGAGGCGCCATCATCCGGGCGATGATGTCGCTCGCCCCGCCCGGCGGATAGGGAATGACCATGCGGATCGGCCGCTGCGGCCAATCGCTTTGCGCCCAAGCGGGACGCGCCACGGCCAGTGCCGCCCCGCCGAGCAAGGCGGCGCGGCGGGCGACACCGGCCATCGGCCTCAGCCGGCCGCGACGACCGCGCGCTTGGCCATCACCGTGACCAGGTGGGCGCGGTATTCGGCGCTGCCATGGATATCGCTGTTCAGGTCCTCGGCGGATTGCTTCACCCCGGCCACCGCATCCGGCGACCAGCTGGCGGTCAGCGCCGTCTCCATCGCGGTCTGGCGGAAGACGCCCGGGCCGGCGCCATTGATGGCGACGCGCACCTTGCCCCCCGTCTTGGCGACGAAGGCGCCGGCCATGACGTAGCGGCTGGCCGGGTTGCGCATCTTGGCGTAGCCGGCCTGTTCGGGGACCGGGAATTCGATGGCGACCAGCAGCTCGCCAGGCTCCAGCGCGGTGGTGAACATGCCCTGGAAGAAATCGTCCGCGGCGATGCGGCGCTTGTCGGTCACGATGGTCGCATCCAGCGCCATGACGGCGGCGGGGTAGTCGGCCGCCGGGTCGTTGTTGGAAACGCTGCCCCCGATGGTGCCGCGGTTGCGCACCTGGGTATCGCCGATGGTGCCGGCCAGGGAAGCCAGGGCGGGGATGGCACCCTTCACGACGGCGCTTTCGGACACCTCGTGGTGCTTCGCCAGGGCGCCGATGATCAGCTTGCCGCCCTCCTGCCTGATGCCCTTCAGCTCGGCGATGCCGGAGAGGTCGACGACCGAGGTCGGCTTGTTCAGCCGGTGCTTCAGCGCCGGGAGCAGGGTCTGCCCGCCGGAGATCGGCCGCGCATCCGGGTCGGCCGAGAGGATCTTCACCGCATCGGCGATGGAGCCGGGCTTGTGGTATTCGAAATCATACATGGGTCGGGTCCCCTCTATTCGGCTGCCAGCGCGTGGCCAGCATTGATGATGCCCCAGATTTTCGCGGGCGTCGCGGGCATCTCGATATGCCGCACGCCGTAATCCCGCAGCGCATCGACCACGGCATTGATCACCGCCGGCGGCGAGCCGATGGCCCCCACCTCGCCGCAGCCCTTCACCCCGAGCGGGTTATGGGTGCAGAGGGTGACATGGGTGGCGACGCTGACCATCGGCAGGTCGTCGGCGCGCGGCATCTGGTAGTCCATGAAGCTGCCGGAGACGAGTTGGCCCTCCGCGTCATAGACGCAAGCCTCCAGCAGCGCCTGGCCGATGCCCTGGCAGACGCCGCCCTGGACCTGGCCCTCGACGATCATCGGGTTGATCACCCGGCCGACGTCATCGACCGCGGTGAAGTTGACGACGCTCACCTGCCCGGTCTCCGGCTCGATCTCCACCTCGCAGATATGCGCGCCGCCGGGATAGGTGAAGTTCTTCGGGTCGTAGAAGGCGGTCTCGTCCAGCCCCGGCTCCAGCTCCTCGATCGGGTAGTTGTGCGGGACATAGGCGGTGAGGCAGATCTCGGCCCAGGCCTTGGTCTTGTCGGTACCCGCGACGCGGAAGGTGCCGCGGTCGAATTCCACGTCGTCGACGCTGGCCTCCATCAAATGGGCGGCGATCCGCCGTGCCTTGGCGACGATCTTGTCCATCGCCTTGACCATGGCCGAGCCGCCCACCGCCAGCGACCGGCTGCCGTATGTGCCCATGCCGAAGGGGATCTTCGCGGTATCGCCATGCACCACATCCACCTGGGCCAGCGGCACCCCGAGCCGGTCGGTCACCAGCTGGGCCAGCGTGGTCTCATGCCCCTGGCCATGGCTATGGGTGCCGGTCAGCACGGTGACGCTGCCCGTGGGATGGACCCGGATGGTGCCCACCTCGTACAGCCCCGCCCGTGCCCCGAGCGCGCCCACCACGGCGGAGGGGGCGATGCCGCAGGCCTCGACATAGGTGCTGATGCCGATGCCGCGCAGCTTGCCGCGCTTGGCCGCCTCGGCCCGGCGGGATTCGAAGCTGGCCCAGCCGGCGGTCTCCAGCGCGGCGTCCAGGGTCGTCTGGTAGTCGCCGCTGTCGTATTGCAAGGCGACCGGGGTCTGGTAGGGGAAGGCATCGGCCGGGATGAAATTGCGGCGGCGGATCGCGATGCGGTCGATCCCGGTCTCCCGCGCCGCCACATCGACCAGCCGCTCGATCAGGAAGGTCGCCTCCGGCCGGCCGGCGCCGCGATAGGCATCCACGGGGACGGTATTGGTGAAGATCGCCTTCACCTCGGCATAGATGCTGGGAGTGGTGTAGACGCCGGCGAGCAGCGTTGCATACAGGTAGGTCGGCACGCTGGTGGCGAAGGTGGACAGGTAGGCGCCCATGTTCGCCAGGGTCTGCACGTGCAGCGCCAGGAATTTACCGTCGTTGTCGAGCGCCAGCCTGGCCTTGGTCACATGGTCGCGCCCATGCGCATCGCTCATGAAGCTTTCGGTGCGTTCGGCCGTCCATTTCACCGGCCGGGCCAGCTTGCCGGCGGCCCAGGTGACGATCGCCTCCTCGGCATAGTGGAAGATCTTGGAGCCGAAGCCGCCGCCGACATCGGGCGCCACCACCCGCAGCTTGTGCTCCGGCAGATGCAGCACGAAGGCGCCCATCAGCAGCCGGATCACATGCGGATTCTGGCTGGTGGTGAACAGCGTATATTCGTCGGTGGTGCGGTCGAAGTCGCCGATGGCGGCGCGCGGCTCCATCGCGTTGGGGACCAGCCGGTTGTTCACCAGCTCGAACTCGACCACCTTGGCCGCGGTGGCGAAGGCCGCCTCGTTGATCGCCTTGTCGCCGATGTGCCAATCGTAGCAGAGATTCCCGGCGACGGCGTCATGCACGGTCGGGGCGCCGGCGGCGATCGCCGCCGTCACCGTCGAGACCGCCGGCAGCACCGCGTAATCCACCACGATGGCCTCGGACGCGTCCCTCGCCTGCGCCTTGGTCTCGGCGACCACCACCGCGACGGCATCGCCGACGAAGCGGGCCTTGCCCACGGCGAGCACCGGATGCATCGGCTCGGCCATCGGCGAGCCGTCCTTGTTGTGGATCTGCCAGCCGCAGGGGATGCCGCCGAGGTCCGGCATATCCGCCCCGGTGAAGACCGCCACCACGCCCGGCATGGCCTGGGCCGCGGCGATGTCGATGCCCCTGATCGTCGCATGCGCATGCGGGCTGCGCAGGATGCTGGCATAGGCCTGGCCGGGACGGTTGATGTCGTCGGTATATTGGCCGCGGCCGGAGAGGAAGCGCAGATCCTCCTTCCGCCGGACGCTGGCGCCGATGCCTTCGAACGGGGTCACGACAGTCATGGCAATGCCTCCCTCAGCCTGCCGCCCGGCCTTTGCGGCCGTGGCGTCTTATTGGGGCGCGCGGGGTATGCCGCGCGCCCTGATCCGGTCCTGGTCCTGGTCAGCGCCAGATGGAGCCTTGGTCCTGGCGAGCGCCAGGCCGGGCCTTATTCCCCGGCCAGCGCCAGGGTCTGGACGCGTCCGTGCATCACGTCCTGCGCCGCGGCGATCGCCTTGACGATGTTGTGGTAGCCGGTGCAGCGGCAGAGGTTACCCTCCAGGCCCTCGCGGATTTCCTTTTCCGACAGGCCGGCCGGGTGCTTCTGCACCAGGTCGATGGCCGACATGACCATGCCCGGGGTGCAGAA
>JAQGIA010000648.1 GCA_028291445.1 Belnapia sp. | reverse complement strand
GCCGCCGATGTGGCTGCAGATGATGGTCTGGTTGCCTCTGTTCACCATCCTCTGCATGGTGCTGCTGCGGCCCATCAAGGGCGCGGTGGTGGGATGGATGAGCACCCTGGGGATTACCGAGCCGGAGGCGGCGCCGGCCATGGCGCGGGCCGTCACGGCGGGTGGGCCCAAGGTTGGCAACGTCAAGGCTGGGAATGCCCAGCCGGATGCATGAACGGCATGGCTGAACGCAGCCGGCGTCCCCCGGCCGAGCCGGCGAAGCAAACCCCGGCGGAGCCGGTGAAACGTTCCATGGCCGAGCCGGTAAAGCAGACCCCGGTGGATCCGGCGTCGCGCCGCATCGCCGATATCGTGCTGCCGGATGCAACGGCGCTGCCCTCGGCCTATGCCGAGGCGGACCGGCGCCAGGCGGTGGCCGATTTGTTGATGGGCAACAACTTCGACCCCTTCGGCGTGCCGGGCGGGCCTTTCGTGCTGCATCTTTGCGTGCGCGACGGCCGGCTGGTCTTCGACATCCACGACCCGGCGGAAACCCCGGTGCGGGCGGTGGCGCTGGCGCTCGGGCCGTTCCGGCGGCTGATCAAGGATTACCACATGATCGTCGCCAGCCATGAGCAGGCGGTGCAGGAAGGCGGCCACGAGGCCCGCATCCAGGCGATCGACATGGGCCGTCGCGGCCTGCACAACGAGGGCGCCGAGTTGCTGATGGCGCGGCTCGAAGGGCGGATCGGACTCGATTTCGAGACGGCACGGCGGGTCTTCACCCTGGTCTGCGCGCTGCACCAGCGAATCTGACGGCGCCACCGGCCGGCTTTTCCCCGGAGTTTCCGGACTTCCCCTGCGCTACCCGGACGGCAGCAGGCGTAATCCGGCGTCTGCGGCCATTGCCGGTAGATTGGCGCCCTGCTCTCGAGGAATGCCGCTGCTGGAAACGCCGCTGATTATTTCCGTCGTCACCCGCGACGAGATCGACGCGCCAGCGCAATTCCCCGGGACAGCGTTGCGCTACACCGCCGGCGCCCGGATGAAACAATACGGCCCCGACAACCGCTACGACCGGTTCCTCCTGCGCGGCTGGTATGGATGCGGTCGTCCTCAATGGGCTGCCCTGCCACTTCGGCAACCTGACCGGCATGCTCCAGCCCAATGGGATGGAGTGGATCGAGGTGCCGCGGCCGGCCTCGGTGCAGGGTGCCGTGGGCGGCTAGCCGCACCGGAGAGGCTGCGCTATCCCCTCGGCACAGCCACATGCGCCGGCCCCGAGGGATTTGTTCCATGAAGATCGATGGCATCCCCTATCGCAGCGTCTGGGTGGACCCCGCCGATGGCTGGTCCATCCGTATCTTCGACCAAACCAGGCTGCCCTGGGCGGTCGAGATCCTGCGCCTGGCTACATGGCAGGATGCGGCGCATGCCATCCGCAGCATGCAGGTGCGCGGCGCGCCGCTGATCGGCGCCGTCGCCGCTTATGGCGTGGCGCTGGCGATGCGGGCCGACCCCGCCAGCCTCGATGCCGTGCTGCCGGCGCTGAACGCGACCCGCCCCACCGCCATCAACCTGCGCTGGGCGCTCGACCGGCAGAAGGCCAAGCTGCACAACCTGCCCATCGAGGCCCGCGCCGCGGCGGCCTATGCCGAGGCGGCCGCCATCGCCGACGACGACGCCGAGACCTGCCGCCGCATCGGCGAGAACGGCATGCCGCTGCTGGCCGAGATCGCGGCGCGCAAGGGGAAGGTGAATGTCCTCACCCATTGCAACGCCGGCTGGCTGGCGACGGTCGATTGGGGCACCGCGCTGAGCCCGATCTACCAGGCGCATGACGCCGGGCTCGACGTGCATGTCTGGGTCGACGAGACCCGGCCGCGCAACCAGGGCGCCGCGCTGACCGCCTTCGAGCTGGGTGCGCATGGCGTCAAGCATACCGTCATCGCCGACAATGCCGGCGGCCACCTGATGCAGCATGGCGAGGTCGATCTCTGCATCGTCGGCACCGACCGGGTGACCCGCCAGGGCGATGTGGCGAACAAGATCGGCACCTACCTGAAGGCGCTGGCGGCGCATGACAACGGTGTGCCCTTCTGGGTGGCGCTGCCGCATTCGACGCTCGACTGGCGGGTGCGCGACGGCGTCGCCGAAATCCCCATCGAGGAGCGCGGCGAGGCGGAGGTCACCGAGCTGACGGGCCGCACGGCGGATGGCCGGATCGAGACCATCCGCGTGGTCGCCGCCGGCAGCCCCGCCGCGAACCCGGCCTTCGACGTGACGCCGGCGCGGCTGGTAACCGGGCTGATCACCGAACGCGGACGGTGCGACGCCAGCGAGGCGGGGCTGGCGGGGCTCTATCCCGAATTCGCCGGCTAGCGCATGACCGGCGCAGGGCGATGCGCCCGCCACGGTCCAGCCGCCGCCCTGGCACCGGCATCATGCCGTTCGGGACAGGTCAGCGCATCACGCTGCGCTGACCCAGCGTGGCCACCGCCCGCGCCCGCTCCACCTGCGCCAATTGCCGCTCCACCGTGGCGATATCCCGGCCGAGCGCTGCGGCGAAGCGGCTGCGGAAGGCGCTGACCGCCGCCGGTGGCACGTCGCGGAATTCCGGCTGCGCCAGCCACCACGGCAGCGGCTGCCACGCGGCCCGCTGCTGGCGATAGCGCGCGGCATAAAGCCGAAGATTTTCCGCCAGATCGGTCCGCTCCGGATCGGCCAGGATGGCATCGAGCCAGAAGCGGTAGGGACCGAGATGCGGCTCGTCGTAGAAGACCAGCTTCAGCGCCGTCTCATAGACCTCGTTCGGCTCGCGCGCCGGCCAGGACAGGGCGATGGTCCCGGGCCGCACCGGCAACTGGCCGAATTCCAGCACGGCGCGCCGTGCCGCCGGATCGCGCCAGGCAGCCAGCGGATCGAGCAGCGCCGTATCATTGGCGCGGCGCATCAGGTTGACGAACTCGTTCTTCGGCACCGGGAAATCGAAGAACGAGACCAGCAGCGGCCGGTTGGTCGGCCACTCCGGCCAGACCCCGGCCACCGCCAGGGCGTTATGCGCCAGATGGATGCAATTGTCCTGGAACAGGCTCCAGCGGAACTCCCGCGCACCGCTGCGATAGGGCGCGTTCTCGGCATTCAGGAAGCCGATCATCGCCACGAGCTGCGCCTGGTTCACCGGCACGCGGGCGCAGTAGCGGCCGCGGCCATGGCTGAGGGCATAGTCGGTGGCAACCGACAGCTCGTACTTATAGGCCTCGGCCGTGGTATCCGCCGGGATGCCTTCGAAGTAGCGCGGGTGGAACTCGATCCCGTCGTAGATCCCGAGGCGCCGGGCCTCGGCCTGGGTCCGGCGATAGGCGGCGCGGGTCAGCGGCTCGCCCCGCGGCAGCCCGCCGTCGAAGAAGAAGTCGCGGCCGGGGATGGCGACCCATTTCGCGTTGCGGAAATGCTCGTTCATGCTGATGCCGACGCCATCCGCCTCCCCGGCCTCGCAGAGCCGCAACACCTGCGGATCGGCGCCGGTGCCGCGGCAGGCGCCGTGCAGGTAGAAGACCGCATGGCCGCCGATCTCGCCGCGGATCTCGGCGCCGAAGCCGGGCCGCTTGCTGATCTGCGACAGGGCGCAGAACTCGGCGTAGTAGCGGTAGGTGCCGGCATAGGTCGCTTCGGTATCGCCGGTGCCGGGGCGCGTGAAATCCACCACGCCGCAGGCCACGAGCCAAAGCGCCAGCAGCGGCGATAGCCGCCTCACCCAACCCGTCATCGCGCGCAAGCATGCCCCGCTTCGTCCTGCCTCAACCGCAGCGCATTCGCCTCTGCATCGTTCCATGCGGGGCCCAGGCGGGGGCCATGTAGGCGGGCCATGCGGAAGGATGAAATGCGCCATCGCATCGTCTTCTGTCGGCAACCCGGGCGTCATTGGGCGGCTATAGCGGCGGCATAGCGTGCCGCCTCTCAAGACCGGATGAACGCCCCATGTCGAAACCTAATCGCTCCACAACTGTGCTGCTTGGCGGGCTGCTGCTCACCCTGGCCATGCCGGCGCAAGGCTTCGCGCAGGACGCCGCCAGGATGGAGGCGATCGAGCGGCAGCTCCGCGCGCTGCAATCCGAACTGGCCCGGCTACGTCGCAATACGGCGGCGCGGGAGGCCGAGACACGTGCCGCACGGCAGGAGACCGAAGCGGTACGGGCCGAGGCGCGGGAAACGCGGCGCCGGCTGGATACCGCCCCCGCGGTGGCGGCGGCCCAAGGCACGCCCCAGCCGGCCGCCGCTGCCCCGTCCGCCGAGACCGGCCGGCTCACCTTCCCGGCCAACCGGCCGACCTTCACCTCGGCCGATGGCCGCTTCTCCGCCTCGCTGGGAGGCCTGTTCCAATACGACCTGGGCGGCTATCTGCGCGACCCGCCCGGCACCCCGAACGACCGCGGCGTCCGCGACCTCAACGGCTTCAGCCAGAACCTGCGGCGCGGCCGGCTGCTGTTCGGCTTCCGCTACGACGACTTCACCCTGAATTTCACCCCCGACTTCGGCGGCTCGCCGGATGGCACGCCGAGCCTCTATGAGGCGAATTTCAATTGGAACCCGGTCAAGCCGCTGACCCTGACGCTCGGCTACTTCAAGCCCTGGGTGACGCTCGGCGATTCGATGAGCTCGACCGACTTCCTGTTCCTGGAACGGCCGAGCATCGTCGAGCTGGCGCGCAGCGTCGCCGCCGGCGACAGCCGTTCCTCGGCCGGTGGCCGCTGGGCGGCGGACCGCTATTTCGTCTCGGGCTACCTGACCGGCGGCACCTATGGCGGCAATACCGCCACCCAGGCCACCGCGGACCAGACCGGCGCGGTGGCGCGCCTGGCCGGGCGTCCGGTCGCCACCGACGACGTCGACATCCATCTTGGCCTGTCCGGCTCCTATGCCTTCGACATCCGCCGCACCGGCAACGGCCAGACGCTGCAACTGCGGGACCGGCCGGAATTCCGCATCGACCCGGCCCGGCTGATCGATACCGGCTCGGTCGCCGCCGACAAGGCCTTCACCTGGGGGCCGGAATTCGGCTTTCGCTGGCGCAACTTCATGCTGCAGGGCGAATACATCCGCATCGGTCTGGAACAGGCCAGCGCCGGGGCGGCACCGCGGCCCGACCTCGGCTTCGAAGGCGGCTACGTGGAAGCGAGCTGGGTGCTGACCGGGGAGCAGCGCCGCTACAGCGCCTCGAGCGCCGCCTTCGGCCGGCCCAATCCGCGCCAGCCTTTCAGCCTGCGGGATGGCGGCTGGGGCGCCTGGGAGGTGATGGCACGCTACAGCGTCGCTGACCTGAACGACAAAATCCGGCGCGGCACCGCATCCAGCATCACCGGCGGCGTCTATGGCGGCCGTCAGGAAGTCGTCGGCCTAGGGCTCAGCTGGTACCCGAACAACCTGCTGCGCTTCATGCTGAACTGGGACATCGTGAACGTGGACCGGCTGAATGCCGCCGGCACCACCCAGATCGGCCAACGCTTCCACACGCTGGGGCTCAGGACGCAATTGGCGTTCTGAAGCGCGGCATCTCGCGGGTGCCGCGTTCCAGCATCAGCAGGCCGGCGATCAGCAGACCGCCGGCGGCACAGGCCGCCCAGAAGGCCAGCATCGGCGGCAGGCGCCCGGGGGAGAAGGCGTCGCTGAGCAGCAGGGCGACCAGGGTGGCGATGACCGTGAGGGAAGCCCCGATCAGGCCGCAGGCGATCCGTTGCATGCTTCGGCACTCCGTTCTTGCATCTGCGCGCCCTGCACCTTCGGAGGTCTGCACCTTCAAAGGTCTGCCGGCCCGCCCGATGATCAGACCTCAGACGCTTGGCCGCATCTGGACCGCGATGGGGCGATTTCATGGCAGGCGCGCCTGACCTCGCCTGCCGGCCCAGTGGATCGGCCGGGCGTCTCCGCGCTCCCTCCCCGCCGGTCCTCGACTATTTCACCGCATAGACTTCGTAGGTCGGCCCGCTCGGCGGCCGCTGGCCGATGCCGACGGCGAGGATGCGATTCAGCCAGCCGAGCGGCG
>JAQGIA010000627.1 GCA_028291445.1 Belnapia sp. | reverse complement strand
CGCCGCTGACCTTGCCTGCCCGGTCCAGCAGCCGCATGACGCAGAAGGCGGTGACCGACTTGCCTGAGCCACTCTCGCCGACGATACCGAAGGTCTCGCCCGCCGCCACGTCGAGCGAGACGCCGCGCAGCGCCTGGACGGTGCCGTTGCGGGTCGCGAAATCGACCCGCAGGTCTTCCACCTGCAACAGGGTCACGTGCGCATCCTCGGGTCGAGGATGTCGCGCAGCCCGTCGCCGAGCAGGTTGAAGCAAAGCACCGCGAACATCAGCGCGGCGCCAGGGCAGGCGACCAGCCACCACTTGCCGGTGGCGATGAAGCGGGCGCCCTCCGCCACCATGATCCCCCATTCCGGCGTCGGCGGCCGCACCCCGAGGCCGAGGAAGGAAAGCCCTGCCGCATTCAGGATGGCCCAGCCGAGGTTGAGCGAGATCTGCACCGCCATCGCCGGCAGCACGTTCGGCAGCAGGAAGCGCAGCACCACCTGGGCATGGCTGTTGCCGGAGGCGCGGGCGGCTTCGACCCAGCCCAGGCCGCGGCGGATATTCACCTCCGCCCGGGTGAAGCGGATGTAGAAGGGCAGGTTGATGATGGCCGTCGCATAGATGATGTTCTCGACCCGGTTGCCGAGCGCCGCCACCATCGCCATGGCCAGGACGAACAGCGGGAAGGCCATCAGCACATCGACGAAGCGCCCGACCCAGGCATCCAGCCGGCCGCCGCGGTAGCCGCAGAAGCTGCCGATCACGGCGCCCAGGACGAAGGACAGGCTGACGGCCGAGGCGGCGATCAGCAGGTCGAGCCCGGTCGCCACCAGCACCCGGCTGAACACGTCCCGCCCCAGCTGGTCGGTGCCGAACCAATGCGCCGCGCCGGGCGGTTGCAGGGCGATGGGCACGTTGGAGGCGATGGGATCATAGGGCGCCAACCAGGGACCGAAGATCGCCGCCAGCACCAGCAGCCCGCAGCCGCAGCCGGCCAGCAGGGTCAGCGGATTGCCGCGCAGCACCCAGCGGGCGTGCCTCAGCGTCGCGCTCATCCGATCGACACCCGCGGATCGGCCAGGCCGTACAGCACGTCCACCGTCAGGTTCACCGCGACGAAGATCAGCGCCATCAGCAGCACGAAGCCCTGCACCGGGGCGTAATCCGAGGCAAGCAGCGCATCCAGCGCGTAGGAGGCGACCCCCGGCCAGGAAAACACCTTCTCCACCAGCACGTTGGCGCCGAGCATGGTGGAGAAGACGATGCCCATGATGGTGATGACCGGCAGCAGCGCGTTGCGCAGCGCATAGATGAGAACCACCCGCTTGCGCGACAGGCCGAGCGCCTCCCCGGTGCGGATGAAGTCGCTGCTCAGCACCGCCAGCATCGAGGCCCGGGTCATCCGGGCCAGCGGCGCCAGCACGAACAGCGCCATGGTGCAGGCCGGCAGCACGAGCTGGCCGGCGGCCGCGCCGAAGGCCTCCAGGTCGCCGGCGATCAGGCTGTCGACCAGCAGGAAGCCGGTGACGGTGGGCGGCTGCGAGGCGAAGATGTCGATCCGCCCGGTCGGGTCCGGTGCCCAGCCCAGCAGGAAATAGAAGGCATAGATCAGCAGCAGGCCGGAGACGAAGGTCGGCACGCAGACGCCCAGCGTGCACAGCAGCCGCACGCCATGGTCGAGCGGCGAGTTCTGCGCCAGCGCCGCCAGGATGCCGAGCGGGATGGCGAAGGACAGCGCCAGCAGCAGCGCGGTGAAGGTGAGTTCGAGCGAGGCCGGCAGGCGGTTGCGCAGATCGGCCAGCACCGGCTGGCCGGTGGTCAGCGACCGCCCCAGGTTGCCGTGCCCGACGTCGCCGAGGTAGCGCAGCAACTGCACCGGGATCGGCTGGTCGAGGCCGAGTTCCCGGCGGATCATCTCGATTTCCTCCTGCCCCGCATTGGGGCCGGAGGCGAAGAAGACCGCCGGGTCGCCCGGCAGCACCCGCATCAGCAGGAAGGTCAGCACCACCACGCCGAACAACGCCGGCAGGGCCGCCAGCAGCCGCAGCCCGACCCGCTTCCCGATACCGCGCAGCAGTACCATCTCAGCCGCGGACGAGGTC
Organism: Belnapia sp.; assembly: GCA_028291445.1. Taxonomy (GTDB): domain Bacteria; phylum Pseudomonadota; class Alphaproteobacteria; order Acetobacterales; family Acetobacteraceae; genus Belnapia. The sequence goes on along the minus strand of JAQGIA010000627.1, from coordinate 8,470 downwards.
GCGGAAGTCGATTTGCCGGTAGTACCAGTAGGTATAGCCGGAGATGGTCGGCGCCATGACCGCCTCGTGGTTCGGCTGCCACAGCAGCACTTCCGGCACCTGCTCGCCGAGAATGGCGATCATCCGGGTGCAGGCCGCGTCGTACTTGGCCTTGTCCTGCTCGAACTGGGCGGCCTCGGTCAACGCGTTCAGCTCCGCGTTATTGAAGTTGCTGAAGTTCCAGCGCTGGTCGCGGGTGAAGTACAGGCGCAGGAAGTAGTCCGGCTCGGGCAGCCAGGCGGTCGCGCCATCGACGAACATCGGCAGGCGCTTCTCCGCCTGCAGCGTGTTGAATTGCGCATCCGGCATCTTCTGGATCTCGACCTCGACGCCGACCTTGGCGAAGGACTCCTTCAACAGCGCCGCCAGCGGCTCGTTCGTCGCGGCCAGGCCGGCACTGAAGGAAAAGGTGGTCTTGAAGCCGTTCGGGAAGCCCGCCTCGGCCAGCAGGGTCTTGGCCAGGGCCAGGTCGGTCTTGTGCGGCATCGGCTGCGGGAAGGCGGGGGTCGGCGGCGCATCGGTCCAGGTACCGCCGAACAGCCGGGCGCCACGGCCGAAGATGGAAGCCTGGAACATGTCCTCATAGGGCATCGCCGCAGCGAGCGCCTTGCGCACCTTCGGGTTGTCGTAGGGCGCCATGCGGCTGTTGAAGGCGACATGGGTGAAGCCATTGGTGATCGGCACGGAGAAGACCTTGACCCGGCCGCGCTGCTGCAGGCCGGGGATGTCGCTCGCCGAGAGGTCGATCGACAGGTCGGCGTCGCCACGCTCGATCAGGTTGGCCCGCGTCGCGGCTTCCGGCACGGTCTGGCAGATGATGCGGCGGAAGAAGGGCAGCTTGCCGTCGACGCCGCATTTCCAGGCGTCGTTCCGCCGCAGCACAACCTGCTCGCCGGGCTTGAAGGTCTCGATGGTATAGGCGCCGCCGCCGGCTGTGTTCTCCCGCATCCAGACCTGCGCCCAGGGGTCCTCGGGCGTCGCGTGCTTCTTCGCCAGGGTGCTGTTGATCATGATGGCGTAGGGCACGCAGAGGTCCATCAACGACAGCCGGTCCGGCTTCTCGATGGAGACCTCGATGGTCATCGGGTCGATGACCTTGAACTGCTCCGGGCTGACCAGCGAGCCGATCTGCAATTGCGCCTTGGCCAGTGAATTGGCGGTGACGTGGCGGTCGAGCGACCATTTCACGTCCGCCGCCGTCACCGGGCTGCCATCGTGCCACTTGGCGTCGCGGCGCAGCTTGAAGGTGAATCTCAGCCCGTCCGGGCTGATGGTATAGCTCTCGGCCAGTTCGCCGCGGATATTCGCCTGGTCGAAGACATGCCCGCCCGGCACCGGCTTGCGGCCGAAGGCGACCAGCCGATCGTAGATATGCATCGACAGGCCGAAGGATTCGCGGGTCGACCCCGGCATGGTGAGGTCGAGCGTGTTGATCGTGTTGCCGGTCACCTGGCGCAGCGTTTCCGCCCGGCTCTGCGCCATGGCCTCCCCGTTGCCGAGGCCGGCCGCCACCAGCGCCGTGGACCCTGCGAATACAACCCGACGCGTGATCTTCATCCCGGTGCCCTCGGCCCAACGGCGAGCCTGGCTTGCAAAGCCTGTACCAGCGCCGTTACCAGCGGCGATCAGGCCGCCAGCCAGCCGCCATCGACCGCCAGCGTGGTCCCGGTGGTGAAGGCGGCGGCATCGCTGGCCAGGAACAAGGCAGCTTCGGCGACATCCTGCGCCCGGCCGAAGCGGCCCATGGCATGGCGCGCACGGGATGCCGCCATCAGCGGCTCCGGTTCGGCATGCCGGGCGAAGCTGCGGCGCAGCAGCGGCGTGTCGATCGCGCCCGGCACCAGCGCATTCACCCGGATGCCATCCGCCGCGAAATCCAGCGCCATGGTCCGGGTCAGGCTGAGGATGGCGCCCTTGGCGGCGATATAGGCGGTATTGCCACGCCCGCCGGCGAGCGCGAGCTGCGAGGCGGTGGTGACGATGGACCCGCCGCAGCCCTCGCGCCCCTGGCGCTGCATGGCCGGGATCACCGCCCGCGCCCAGAGCCAGGTGCCGCCCACATTGGCGCGGAACACCGCATCCCAATCCGCCGGATCGGTGGTCAGCACCGTGCCGCCGCAGGAAAAGCCGGCGAAGGCACACAGCACGTCGATCCGGCCGAAACGCGCCAGGACCGCCGCCGCGTCGCGATCCGCACTGCCCGGCTCCCCCACATCCGAGACCAGCGCCATCGCCTCGCCGCCCGCCGCCGCGACCTGCGCCACGGTCGCCTGACCGCCGGCCGCGTCGCGGTCCACCACCACGATCCGCGCGCCTTCCCGGGCGAACAGCACCGCGCTCGCCTGGCCAAGGCCGGAGCCGCCGCCGGTGATGATCGCAACCTTGTCCCGCAACCGCATGGCTTCTCTCTCCTCGGGGATTGTTCAAGCTGGCACGGCCCATGCACAGTCCGGGCCGCAACGGGGTGGATGGTGCATGGCGGGCTGGCAGGTCGGAATCGATATCGGCGGCACCTTCACCGATATCGTCGCCTCCCTCGGTGCGGAATTCCGCACCGCCAAGGTTCCCTCGCGTGCCGCCGACCCGGTCGGCAGCATCACCGCCGCGCTCGCCGCCATCGGCCTGGCGCCCGGCGATATCGGCGACCTGGTGCACGGCACCACCCGGGTCACCAATGCCATCGTCGAGGGCCGGTTGGAGCCCGTCACCCTGCTGGCGACCGAGGGCTTCGAGGATATCGTCGAGATCGGCCGGCAGAGCCGCAAGGACCTGTACCGGCTCGAGGTGCCGCCCAAGCCGGCGCCCCTGGTCCCGCGCGAGCGCCGCATCGCCGTCGCCGAGCGCATGGCGCATGATGGCGAGGTGCTGCGGCCGCTGGAGGCGCTGGAGGCCGCGGTCGATGCCGCCCTGGCCACCGGCAGCCGTTCCATCGCCATCGCCCTGCTGCACAGCTACGCCAACCCGGCGCATGAGGCGATGCTGGCCGAGCGGCTGCGCGGCCGGGTGCCCTACCTGTCGCTGTCGCATCAGGTGAACCCGGAGGCGCGCGAATACGAACGCACCGTCGCCACCGTGCTGAACGCCGCCGTCATGCCGCTCGCCGCCGAATACCTGGCGAAGCTGCGGGCCGAGCTGCCCGCCACCACCCGGCTGCACGTGATGCATTCCGCCGGGGGCATGGCCTCCCCCGAGGCGGCCGCCGCCCGCCCGCTGCTGATGGCGCTGTCGGGTCCCGCCGCCGGGGTCGCCGCCGCCGCCGCCGTGGCGCGGGAGACCGGGGAAGCCGCCGTGCTTTCGTTCGATATGGGCGGCACCACCACCGATGTGGCGCTGATCCTGGATGGCCGCGCCGAGATCACCGCCGATGCCCGCCTTGCCGACCAGCCGCTGCGCCAGCCGATGGTCGCCATCGAATCCATCGGCGCCGGCGGCGGCTCCATCGTCCAGCACGGGCCGGGCGGCGTTTCGGTCGGCCCGCGCAGCGCCGGGGCCGAGCCGGGCCCCGCCTGCTACGGCCGTGGCGGCACCGAGCCCACCGTCTGCGACGCCAATGCCGTGCTCGGCTATCTCAACCCCCGGCGGAAGCTGGGCGGCACCATCACCCTGGATGCTGGCCGTGCCGCCGCGGTCTTCGCCCCGCTGGCCGAGCGGCTGGGCGTCCCGGTGGTGGAGCTGGCGCTCGGCGTGCTGCGGGTGGCGGATGCCACCATGGCCCGGGCGCTGAACAAGATCACGGTGGAACGCGGGGTCGATGGCCGCGGCGCCACGCTGCTCGCCTTTGGCGGCATGGGGCCGATGCATGCGGCGGGCCTCGCCGCAACCTATGGCATGACCCGCGTTCTGGTTCCCGCCGCCTCCTCCGCCTTCTCGGCGCTGGGCTGCGTCGCCGCCGAGATGCGCTATACCCAGCAACGTACCCTGCGCCTGGCGGGAGAGAACTTCGATGCGGCCCGCCTCGCCACCGCCCGGACCGCGCTGATCGATGAACTGGCCGCGCCGATGCTGGCCCAGGGCATCGCCCGGGCGGCGCTGGCCATCGAGGAGACCGCGCTGGTGCGCTACCGCGGCCAATCCTATGCGGTGGACGTGCCCCTCGCCGGCCCGGCGACCGGCGCCGGTCTGGGGGCCGCCTTCGAGGAACGCCACCGCGCGCTGTTCGGCTTCGCCTCGGGCGAGGCCTGGGAGGTGCTCGGGCTGCGGATCGGCATCAGCGCGCCCCGTGCATCGCGCATCGCGACGCCGCCGCCCGCCGCCGCGCCGCCGGTGCCGACCGCGACCGATCCCTGCTGGTTCGCCCCCGGCGCGCCGCTGCCGACGCCGCGCTACGAACGCGCCACCCTGGCGCCGCCGCATCGCATCGCCGGCCCCGCCATCATCGAGGATGACTGGTCCACCATCGTCGTCCCGCCCGGCTGGGTCGCCGCCCCGGATGCCGCCGGCCATATCCTGATGCTGCGTGAGGTTACATGAGCCATACCGACCCCTTCCAACTGGAAGTCCTCCGCCACGCGCTGACCGCCATCGCCGAGGAGATGTCCTTCGTCGTCATGCGCTCGGCCCGCTCGCCGCTGCTGCGGGAGGCAGGCGATCTGTCCTCGGCGCTCACCGATGCGACCGGCGCGCTGGTGGCGCAGGGGCGCGACATCCCGGTGCATCTCGGGGTGATGAGCTTCACCGTCGGCGCCTTCCTGGGCCGCGTGCCGGCCGAAAGGCTGCGGCCCGGCGACGTCTGGTTCACCAACCTGCCCGAACTCGGCGGCAACCACCTGCCCGACGTGAAGGCAATCCACCCGATCTTCGCCGAGGGCCGGCTGCTCGGCTTCGCCGTCAGCCTGGCGCATTGGGCCGATATCGGCGGCGCCTGGCCGGGTTCGTATGTCGCCGCGGCGACCGAGAGCTTCCAGGAAGGCCTCCGGCTGCCGCCGCTCCGGCTATTCACCGCCGATGGCCCGGATGCCGAGAAGATCGCCGTCATCATGCACAACGTCCGCGGCCCGGCGGAGCGCGAGGGCGACATGCTGGCCCAGGTCGCGGCCACTGCCGCCGCCGAGCAGCGCCTGCTCGCACTGTGCGCAACCCACGGCACCGGCACGGTGGAAGCGGCGATGGCGGCGCTGCACGACCGCTCAGAGGCGGCGATGCGCGCCGCCATCGCCAGCCTGCCGCAAGGAGAGTTCACCGGCGAGGACTTCCTGGATGACGACGGCCCCGGTGGCGCCCCGGCGGCGGTGCGGGTCCGCATCGCCGTCGGCGGCGACCATGCCACCTTCGACTTCAGCGCCAGCGACGATGCCCTGGCCGGCCCGCTGAACACCACGCCCTATGTCACCGCGGCGGCGGTCTACTACGCCATGAAGGCCATCGCCGGGCCGGAGATCCAGCCCAACGGCGGCTGCTACCGGCCGCTGACCGTCATCACCCGCCCCGGCTCGCTGCTCGATCCGCCGGCGACCCGCCCGCTGGTCGGCGGCAACCACGAGACCTCGCAGCGGCTGGTCGATGCCATCTTCCGCGCCTTCGCCGCGGCCATCCCGGAACGGCTCTCGGCCGGCGGATCGACCACCGCGGGGCTGCTCATCTTCGGCGGGGCGGGCCGGGACGGTGCCTGGAAGACCCTGTACGAACCGCATGGCGGCGGCGAGGGTGCCCGGCACGACCGCGCCGGCGTCGCCTCCGCCCGGGTCCACCTGACCAATACCAATAATACCCCGACCGAGATCATCGAGGCCGAATTCCCCATCCGCGTCATCCGCCACAGCCTCCGGCGCGGCTCCGGCGGCACCGGCCTGCATCGCGGCGGCGAGGGGGCGGAGCGGGAATACGAGGTGCTGGCGCCCGAATTGTCGCTCACCACCATGTTCGAGCGCCGGGTGATCCCGCCCTGGGGCCTGGCCGGCGGTGGCCCTGGGGCGCCCTATCGCTGCGACCTGCATCATCCGGACGGCACCACGGAGGAATTGCGCGGCAAGGCCAACCTGATGGTCCGGCAGGGCGACCGGGTGGTGCTGGCCACCAGCGGTGGCGGCGGCTACGGCGAGCCAGATTAGATGTTCGGTTAACTATGCCAGCTTTCGGTCCAGATGCCGCGAATATCGACATAGTTAAATCTTAATTTTCTTGGTGTGGATGACGCATCATTCCCATGAATTGCAAGACAAGCCCACGCATATTCAGTCTGCGATCGGTTGATTATTTGTTGAGGCATCAGGCGGTGGCGGCAAAATCTCCGCATGAAATTCGGAGCGGCTGAAGCGACCCGGCACAATATCCGGTGCAGGTCAGAGTTCACCACTTGAGCTTCAGTTCAATGCTGCTCAAATCCCCCTTGCCCGCCGCACCGCCGGGTGTAGCCTGCCCCCGGGTGCGTAGACACCGAAGGAGGAAATATTCATGGATGGCTCCGTTGCGGGCGCTTCGCGCCCCGATATCAAGCTGACCATCTCGAACAAGGCGGATTCGCCCTTCGTCGCGGGCCGCCGCAAATTCTTCCGCTACCGCGACCTCGGCGTTTCCGCCGCGACCGGCGGCAAGCTGCGTGCCCAGGTGATGGAAGCGGTCACCGGCATGACCGAGCCGACCGGCTGGCATACCCACCAATGCGAGGCTCAGTTCATCTACATCCTGAAGGGCTGGGTGGAGCTGGAATTCGAGGATGGCACCCGGACCCGCTCCGGGATCGGCGATGCGATCCTCATTCCGGGCGGAATGAAGCACAACGAGATCGCCACCTCGGATGACGTGGAGATCCTCGAACTCTCCATCCCCGGCGACATGGCGACCCAGCCCTGCGATCCGCCCTCAGGCCTGTCCAAGGCCTGAGGCGCCGTCCTTCGCCGGTGGCGCTGCGCGGCGGCCGCGGCGTTCGCCGTGCCGCAGCCGCCGGGGAGGACAAGAATGAATGCCAACCGACGCGCCGTGCTGGCGGCCGGCGCCGCCTGGGCGGGGCTGCCCAGCCTCGCTCGCGCCCAAACCGGGGGCCAGACCGGCACCCAACCCGCCATCCGCCTCGGCGTCATCACCGACATGGCCGGCCCCTATGGCGACCTCGCCGGACCGGGCTCGGTGCAGGCCGTCCGCCAGGCGGTGCAGGAGGCCGCGGGCCTTGGGCTGAAGGTCGAGATCGTCGCCGCCGACCACCAGAACCGGCCCGATGTCGCCGCCAACCTGGCCCGGCAATGGCTCGACCGGGATGGGATCGATGCCCTCATCGATGTCCCGACCAGCTCGGCGGCGCTGGCCGTCTCCGGCATCGTACGGGAGAAGAACAAGGTCTTCCTGGGCTCCGCCGTCGGCACCTCGGAACTGACCGGGGCGCAATGCAGCCCGAATACGGTGCAATGGACCTACGACACCTGGATGCTGGCGAATTCGACCGGCGGCGCCCTGGTGAAGGCGGGCGGCGATAGCTGGTACTTCGTCACCGTCGACTATGCCTTCGGCCATGCGGTGGAGGCCGAGGCCACCCGCTTCATCCAGGCGGCCGGCGGCAAGGTGCTCGGCTCGTCGCGCTTCCCCTTCCCCGGCACCACGGATTTTTCCGCCTTCCTGCTGCGGGCGCAGGCCAGCCGGGCCAAGGTGGTGGCGCTGGCCTGCGGCGGGGCCGACATGATCAACGCGGTGAAGCAGGCCGCCGAATTCGGCCTCGCCCGGCGCGGCCAACGGGTCGCCGCGCTGCTGATGTTCATCAGCGACGTGCATGCCCTCGGCCTCGGCGCCGCCCAGGGCTCGGTCTGCTCGGAAACCTTCTACTGGGATCTGAACGACCGCAGCCGGGCCTTCTCCGCCCGCATGCGGGCCAGCCACGGCATGGGTGCCCCCACCATGGTCCATGCCGGCTGCTATGCCGCGACCCTGCACTACCTGAAGGCCGTGGCCGACATGGGCGCAGCCGCGGCCAAGGCCGATGGCGCCGCCGTCGTCGCCCGGATGAAGGCCATGCCGACCGACGACGATGCCTTCGGCGCCGGCCGCATCCGCGCCGATGGCCGCAAGATCCACCCGGCCTACCTGTTCGAGGTGAAATCCCCGGCCGAGAGCCGTGGTCCCTACGACTACTACAAGCTGCTGCAGACCACTCCGGCCGAGCAGGCCTTCCGCCCCGAGGCCGAGGGCCAATGTTCCCTGGTACGGAGTTGAACCGCAGGTCGCGCACCACCTGAGAGCCGCGTGGTGCTATCGGCCACCAGTTTTCAGTGGCCTGCTGGTCCCTGTCGTTCGTTGCAAATCGCGACCAACGGCAGGGGCAGGACACTGCCCGAGGAGCATCACGACCCTGGATACCGAGCAATACGACATCGCCATCATCGGCGGCGGGGTGAATGGCTGCGGCATCGCACGGGATGCCGCCGGCCGCGGCTTTTCGGTCTACCTGGCCGAGATGGGGGACCTGGGCGGCGCCACCTCCGCCGCCTCCACCAAGCTGATTCATGGC
>JAQGIA010000577.1 GCA_028291445.1 Belnapia sp. | reverse complement strand
GATATCGCGCAGCGCCGTCGCGGCGGCCAGGGCGAGCGGCGCCTTCTCCAGGCCGAGGCGCAGCGCCCGGAGACGGACCTGCTCGATCGCCTCCTCCCCGCTCACGTACAGGGCGCGATGGCCGGCGGCGGCGATGCGGGCGGCGGCCTGCAGCAGGATGGTGGATTTGCCGATGCCCGGGTCACCACCGACCAGCACGGCGGAGGCCGGGACGATGCCGCCGCCCAGTACCCGGTCCAATTCGGCGAGGCCGGTCGGGATGCGGGCCGGCGGGGCGGAGGAACCCTGCAGCCCGACGAATTCCACCCGCCGCCCGCCGGCGACCTTGGCGGCCGGGCCGGGACCGCGGGTCGGCGCCGGGGCTTCCTCCTGCAGGGTGTTCCATTCGCCGCAGGCGTCGCACCGGCCCTGCCACTTCGGGTGGACACCGCCGCAGGCCTGGCAGACGAAGCGGGCACGGTCCTTGGCCAAGCGATGATTCCCTGAATGGACGAAACGTGAACATGGCGAGGGACGCGGCGTGGCGCAAGCCTGGACCAGGCCCGTCCGGCGGCGCAGTCTGCCCCCGGCAACCCGGTGAAACCATGCAGAACATCGCCCCCTTCCCCCTGAGTGTCTGCGGCATCGAGGAGCTGACCGGGCATTGCGAGACCGGGGTCAGCCATGTGCTGTCCATCCTCGACCCCGACCATCCGGAGCCGGAGGCGTTCGGTCGCTTCGGCGAGCACGCCAAGCTGGAGCTGCGCTTCGACGACATCATCGAGCCGACCGCGGGCAAGATCGCCCCCGATGCCGGACATGCCGAGGCCATCCTCGGCTTCGGCCGCGCCTTGCAGGCCGAGCCGGCGCCCCGGCTGCTGGTGCATTGCCACGCCGGGATCTCGCGCTCCACTGCGAGCATGGCGCTGATCCTGGCGCAGGCACGGCCGGAGCTGCCGGCGGCGACGATCCTGCAGGGCATCCTCGGCATCCGCGAGAAAGCCTGGCCGAACCTGCGGCTGCTGGAGCTGGGGGATGCGATGCTGGGGCGGGGCGGCAGCCTGCCGGCGGCGGCGGCGGCGCTCTATTGCCACCAGCTGCGCATCCGGCCGCATCTGGTCGAGGTGATGCGCCGGGCCGGGCGCGGGCGCGAGGTGGATGCGGCAGCGACGGCGGTGCTGCCGGATTAAGTCTCCAGATTAATTCCCGGGTTTAATCCCCCAGCCCGGCCATCAGCGCCGTCCGCACCGCCGCCGAGAGGCTGCGGACGCCGAGCTTGTCCATCACATGCGCCCGGTGCACCTCCACCGTGCGCGGGCTGATGCCGAGTTCATGCGCGATGGTCTTGTTCGGCTTGCCGGCGACCAGGCCGATCAGCACCTCCCGCTCGCGTGGGGAAAGCAGGGCGATCTGCCGCGCGGCCTCGGCTTCCGGGGCCGGCGGCAGGCCCCGCAGCGCGGCGGCGACCGCGCCGAGGATGGCGGTGTCCTCGTAGGGCTTCTCGATGAAATCCACCGCCCCGGCCTTCATCGCCCGCACCGCCAGCGGAATGTCGCCATGGCCGCTGACCAGGATGACCGGCAGGCTGACGCCACGGCGGCGCAGCGCCTCGACCATGGCGACGCCGTCCAGGCCGCCGGGCATGCGGACATCGGCGATCAGGCAGCGCGCCTCGGCCGGCAGCCCGGCCAGCAGCGCCTCGGCCGAGGCAAATCCGACCGAGGCATAGCCGGCGGCGCGCAGCAGCAGGGAGAGCGAATCCCGCACCGCGGCATCATCCTCGACCACCGGCACCAGCGGGACGGCAGGGCGGTCTCCGGTGGTCATTGGCAAGAGGCGCATAGGGTGGGGATCATGGGTTGGGGATCATGCGGAGCGGCCGGCAGCCGTGGCATCGGGCAGCGGCAGGCTGAGGGTGAAGACGGCGCCGCGTTCCTTCCCGGCGGCGACGGTGATGGTGCCGCCCTGGGACTCGGCGATGCGCCGGCAGATGGCGAGGCCCACCCCCATGCCATCCGGCTTGGTGCTGACGAAGGGCTCGAACAGCCGGTCCAGCACCTCCCGGGAAAGACCGGGACCGGTATCGGCCACCCGGATGTCGAGCAGGCGTTGCCCGTCCTCCTCCCGCAGGGCGGCCGAGACGATCAACTCCTGCCGGTCGTGGCCCTGCATCGCCTCGACCGCGTTGCGCAGCAGGTTGACCAGCACCTGCTGCACCGCCAGCCGGTCGACCATCACCTCCCGCAGATCCGCCGGCATTTCCGAGCGGAACAGCAGGCCGGACGGGTGCAGCGGGCCGAGGCCAAGGCGCACGCCCTCCCCGATCACCGCGGCCAGGGGTTCCAGCACCGGGGCGATGTCGCGGCGGGTGACGAAGTCGCGCAGCCGGCGGATGATCTCGCCGGCCCGCAGCGTCTGCTCGGCCGCGGCGCGGACCGCCTCGCGCAGCACCGGCAACCGCTCGGGCGAGGTCTCGGTATCCAGCAGGCGTTCGGCGGCGCGCAGGTAATTGGTGGCCGCGGTCAGCGGCTGGTTCAGCTCATGCGCCAAGCCGCTGGCCATGGCGCCGGCGGTGGCGCGGCGGCCGAGCCGCTGCATCTCGCCCTCCGCCCGGCGCAGTTCGGCCTCGGTCCGGCGCTGGGCGGTCACGTCCTGGATGAGGGTGATGATACCGGCCACCTGGCCAGACTTGGGGCCAGACTTGGGGCCGGGCTCGGGACCGGGCTCGGGGCCGGGCAGCGCCGCCTTGGTGACCAGCAGCTGGCGGTGGCCGGGCGGGCCGGTGCGGTAATCCCTGGTCACCGGGCCGCCATCGCACCGGATGCCGGCGTCATGCGCGGCAATCTGAACGGCGAGGTCCGGCGGCAGCAGGGCGGGGGGATAGCGCCCGACCAACCCACCCCGCGGCAGGGCGAAGGCACGATCGGCCGCGGCATTGGCGACCACGACACGACCGTCCGGCCCCTGCACAAGCATCGCATCCGGGGTGCCGTCGATGACCGATTGCAGCAGGTCCAACCCTTGCTGCGCCGCGGCCGCCTGGCATTCCAGCGCGGCCTGGGCGGCAGTGAGGGACATGCTGAGCAGGGTGAATTCGCGGACCTCGGAGCTTGGCTGCTCCGGATCTGGCAGCCGTCCGGCGGCGATGGCCGCCGCGCGGGTGGTGAGCACGGCGATCGGGCGCAGGCAACGCCGGGCCAGGAGCAGGGCCAGCCAGGCGCCGACGCCAAGGCTGCACACGGCGGCGGCGGCCAGCGGCAGCGCCGGACGGCTGAAGGCTGCCGCATACCCCGCCGGCGGCTGGCAGATCACCAGCAGCCAGCCCGGCGCCCGGGCCAATTGCGCCACCGCGACCATCTGCGGCGCCAGGCCACCGCCGTCCGCCGCCGGCATTCCCTTGGCGGGAGCCACGGCGACATGGACCCCGGTCACGTCGGGTGCCTCGATGCCGGCCGGCCTCGATACGGCGAGGGACCTTGCCGGAAGCATCTCCGCCGGCAGGTTCGGGCGGATCCAGTCCGGCATCGCCTCGCCGATGCCGAGCAGCAGGCCCTCGCTGCGGGCAACGATCCGGCCAACGCCATCCACCAGCATGGCGACGCTGCCTGGCCGCAGCTGGTGGCCCTGCAGCAGATGCTGGAGCACCGGCATGTCGATGCCCACCGCGATGGCGGCGGCGACCTCGTCGTTCCGGAAGACCGGTGCGAAGGCCGCACCCACCCAGCCGCTCGGCGAGGTGCCCGGCCAGATATCGCCGACCTGCGGCCCGGCCTCGCCGAAAACCCGGGCAACGGCCTCGGTCGGGCCGCGTCCCAGCTCGGCCAACGGCAGGGGGAAACCGGACGGCTGGTTGGTATTCACCAGGGGCGCGATGGCCGGCGGCGGCCCATAGGCGAAGACGGCGGTACCGAGCCGGGCCGCGACATCCCGCAGCCGGCTGTCGAAAACCGGCGGTCCGCTGCCATTGGCGGCCATGGCGGCCAGGGTCGCCGCCAGGCCGATCCGGGCATCGATCGCGGCATTCAGGGTCAGCCCCAGGCTCCGCGCCGATCCCTCCAGCCCGCGGCGCCATTCGGTGCGGAAGGCGTTGACCTCCTGGTGGACGGCGAAGCCGGCGACCAGGCAGGCAGGGACCAGCGCCGCCAGCAGGATACCGATGAGGTGCAGCCGGAAGGAAGCGCCGACACGACCGGAGGTCGGCGCACCGACGGCAGATATACCGGCCTGGGCATTGCCGGCGGAGGCGGCCAGGGAGGCAGCCAGGGAAACGCTTGGGGGAAAGGCGTCCTCAGCCCGGATGCGAACCATCGCCCTGCCTCGTCATGCGGCCATGGCGGATGCGCCAGGTGACGGACCCCTACGGATGGGGCCGCCAGGGACGGGACCGCTACGCAATTTCCCGCAGTCGCGGCAAATCCGCCGCCGGATCATTCTATTAGTCGGATGAATGCTTTCGGCCAAGGAGATATCATGGCGCAGGATGAGGTACGGCCGCTGGCTTGGCTAGGCGGCAAGCGGCCAACGACAACCGCCGCCTTGATTTTTCACAATGCGCGGTTGAGCAAGGCGGAAACCGAGGACCTGTCGCTTTTCGTGACACCCATCCGATTGCAGGTGGCACGGCGCCGGCTCATGGACGACCTGCTGTGGACCCGCCGCCAGGCCGAACCATCTCCCTGCAACGACAACTGACCGGGGCCGGCGGCCAGGCGGGTGGCCGGCATTCCCCGCCAACCGCTTCAAAGCCTGTCAGGACATCGAATTCGGGAAAGACCGACCGTTGGGATCATCGGTCTTTCCTCGGCAATCGGCCGCTGACGGGCATTCCTGCGTAAACTCTCAGGCTGCCATCTGCTGCTGGAGGGTCGGCGCCACGTCGGTCAGGGTGATGCGGCGCATGTCGCGGGCGAAGGTCTGATCCTCATAGGGCCGGGCACGGTGCATGGTGCTGCGGTTGTCCCAGATCACCAGATCCCACTGCTGCCAGTGATGCGCATAGACGAACTGCCGCTGGGTGGCGAATTCGATCAGCTGACGGATCAGCGCCATGGCTTCCGGCACCGGCCAGCCGAGGATGCGGCCGATGTGCGACGACAGGTAGATGGAATGCCGCTGCGAGCCGGCATGCCAGCGCACCAGGCGCTGCTGCACCGGGGCAAAGTCGATCCGTTCCTGATCGGTATAATCGGTGAAGCCGAGCTGCCCGCGTGAGAAGATCAGGCTGTGCTCGGTGACCATGTCCCGCACCTTGGCCTGCATCTTCGGCGGCAGCGCGTCCCAGGCGGCCCGCATGTCGGCGAATTCGGTGTTGCCGCCCTCGGGCGGGATCAGCCGCGCATGCAGCATGGAATACTTGGCCGGCGTCGCCTTGAAGCTGCTGTCCGAATGCCAGAGCTGGTTGCCGAGGTTGAACATCCGCCGGCGGTCATCGGCGCCGAGCAGCTTGCCGTCGAGGTCGATGTTCGAGATATCGGCCATCTGCTTGTGCTTCAGCCGCATCTTGTGGGCATCGACCACGCCGCGCGACTGTTCGAGCGGGCCGAGCGCCTCGCCGAAGGCGAGCTGCTGGTCGTCGTCCAGGTGCTGGTCGCGGAAGACCAGCACGGCGTAGCGGTCCATCGCCCGGTCGATCTCGGCGCAGAGCGCGGGGCCTGGGGTCTGGCGAAGGTCGACCCCCTGCACTTCGGCGGCAAAGAGCGGATGCAGCGGGGTCAGTTGCAGCGGCATGGCGGGTCCTCCTCGGTGATATATTAGGCCTGGGGGGCCAGCCCGGGTCAAGCTGGCCCACCATCCTCGATCAGCCTCGGTAATGCCGCCGCGCCCGCCGCTCGGCCTCCCGCGCCGCGACCTCCGGCGTCGATTGGCCGGAAGCGACGGCGGCACACATCTGCACCATGACGTAATCCGCGGCGGCGGCGCCGGAGGCGACGCTGATCGGGCCGCGGAAGCCGCTCCAGAAGGGGCTGTTCATGGCATCGGCGAAAACCGCGATCTTGGGGTCCGAGTCCCAGACGGCGCTTTGCCGGTAGGCGTTCAGCGACTGGCCCCAGTAGCCGATGCATCCCGTCAGCCAGGGGTCGTATTGCTCGGCCTCCAGCATGAAGGTGAGGAAGGCCTTGGCCGCGTTGGGGTAGCGGGTGTGCTTGAACACCATGGCGTTCAGCACCGTGGCGGTATGCGGCGCGGCGCTGGCGCGGCCCTTCGGCATCGGCGCATGGTCGGTGTCCGCGGCGATGGCCCGGGTCGCCGGATCGGTCTTGAGCGTGAAATACAGCGAGACGCCGTTCGAGGTCAGGAAGATGTCCTGCGAGGAAAAGGCCCGGTTGTTCGAGACATCGAGCCAGGAGAGCGTGCCGTTGACGAAGGTCGGATACAGCTCCCGCAGGTAGTTCAGCGCATCGACCGTCTGGCGGCTGTTGATGGCGACCTTGCCTTCCTCGTCGACCAGCATGCCGCCATGCGACCAGACCAGCCATTGGGCGAAGGCATTGCCGTCGCCGACCGCATTGCCGAGCGCGAAGCCGACCGGCTTGTTGTTCCGCTTCAGCCCCTGGCAGAGCTTCAGGAAGCCCTCGTGATCCTCCGGGATGGCATCGAAGCCGGCGGCCTGCACGGCCGAGCGGCGATAGGTGACCGGGCCGATGCCGCCGCCGAAGGGAATACCGAGCCAAGTCTCCGAGCGGTCCTTCTTGCCGTATTTCTGCGCCAGGAAGGTCCAGCCGCCGTAGCGGGCGCCGAGGTATTCGGCGATGTCGGTCACCTCGATCAGCTTGTCGGCATAGATATGCGGGTCGTCCGACCAGCCGATGACCACGTCCGGGCCGCTGCCGGTATTGGCGGTGACCGCGGTCTGCGGCCGGATATCCTCCC
>JAQGIA010000564.1 GCA_028291445.1 Belnapia sp. | reverse complement strand
GGCAATGCCCGGATGACCCGGCCCATCACGATCGAGGATCATCAGGCCTCCCGCATGATCGCCGATCCTTTGCGGCTGCTCGACTGCAGCCTGGAAAGCGATGGCGGCGCCGCGGTCGTGGTCAGTGCCGCGGATCGTGCGCGGGACGGTAGGCGTCCCCGCATTCTGATCACCGGCATGGCGGAAGGTCATCCCGACAGCCCGAGCACCATCACCCAGCGGCCGGACATGACACGGCTGGGCCTTGCCAAGGCGGCGCCACGGGCCTTCGCCATGGCGGGGATTACGCCCGCCGATATCGATGTCGCCGAGATCTACGACTGCTTCACCTATATCGTCCTCTGCCAGCTCGAGGATCTCGGCTTCTGCGGTAAGGGCGAGGGAGGCGCTTTCGTCTCGGGCGGCGCTCTCGGGCTCGGAGGCCGGCTGCCGGTGAATACCCATGGCGGGCTTCTGTCGCAGGCGCATATGGCCGGCATGAATCACGTCGTGGAATTGGTACGGCAGCTTCGTGGCGAGGCTGGGCAGGCGCAGGTGCCGGATGCCACATTGGGGCTGGTAACCGGTTATGGCGACCTCGGCGACGGCACGATCGCCATCATGGCTCGGGGATGACATCGATGCATGACGCGCTGCCCCCCAAGCCACGCCCCGACTGGACGGCGGAGAGCCGCCCATACTGGGATAGCCTCGTGCGGCACCGGCTGGTGCTGCAGCGCTGTGCCGGTTGCGGCCGGATCCGGCATTATCCGCGACCGCTGTGCGATATCTGCCACTCCTTCGCTGCGGAATGGATCGAAGCTTCGGGCGACGCCGTGGTGCATAGCTGGACCGTGGCCTACCACCCCTTTCATCCGGCGTTCCGCCCGGAGCTTCCCTATACTCTCGTCACCGCCGACTTGCGGGAAGGTGTACGGCTGCTGGCGCAATTGCGCGGCGCCGGGCCGGAGGCCTTGCGGCCGGGCGTGCGGCTGCGCCTCGACTACGAGGATATCGACCAGGATCTGACCCTTCCCGTGTTCCGGCTGCAGGGGTCCTAGGCCGGTCGGCGTGCCGATTTGGGTCAAGGCAGGAAGGAAGATTGCGATGGCCAGCATTCGCCGCCTCATCATCGCCAGCGCCCTGGTCCTGCTTGCCGGCTCGGCAGCTGCTGAATTCCCCGACCGCCCGATCCGCCTGCTCTATGGCTTCCCGCCCGGCGGTTCGGGCGACATCATCGCCCGGCTGCTCGCGGACAGGATGGCGCCGGACCTGGGCCAGCGTATCGTGGTCGAGAACCGCACTGGCGCCAATGGTGCGCTGGCCGGCGATGCCACGGCGCATAGCCCGGCCGATGGCCATACCGTGCTGCTCTGCTCGACGGGCAACATGACGATTGCCGCCGAATTGCCGGGCGCGCGCCTGCCGCTCGATCCGGCGCGCGACCTCATGGGCCTGGCGCTGGTGGCACGTACCACCTATGGCTTCGTCGTACCGCGCGGCAGCCGCTGGAACAGCGTCGGTGAGATCGTCGACGCAGCGCGCAAGCAACCCGGGCAGTTGAGCTATGCAAGTCCCGGTATCGGCTCGGTCCAGCATCTATCCAGCGAATATTTCAAGCAACGCATGGGCCTGAACATCGTCCACGTCCCCTATCGCGGCTCGGCACCGGCGATCCTCGACATGTTGAGCGGACGCACCGATTTCCTCATCACCAACCTCGGCGACATGATGGGACAGATCCGCAGCGGTGACCTACGCCTCCTGGCCCTTGGCGACCCGGCGGGCCGACGCTTCTTCGCCGATGTCCCCTTCGTCTCGGATACGGTTCCCGATTTCGAGACAGACGGCTGGTTTGCTCTCTGTGGCCCCGCCGGCATGACCGCCCCGGTCACCCGTCGGTGGCAGGATGCAGTCCGCCATGCGCTTGGCGATGCATCCCTGCAAACGAAGCTGCTCGACAATGGATTGGTTGCGAGCTTCGAGGATACCGAGGCGGTGAATGTCATGTTCGAGGCAAGCCGCCGCAAGTTTCGCGCGATCATTCAGGCGGCCGGGATCAGCGTGGAATAGCTATGTGGTAGGGTCCGGGACGGCGGCACCATGATTGATTGTGGCCTGGAGTGCGGCGGCGTGCAGCTCTGCATCGGCGCATGTATTTCGGTGCATGAACACCGGCTACTGACTATGGCCCAAAGGAGGAATTGAAAGAATGTCTATCCAACGTCGGCACCTCGTCATGGGCACGGCAGCCGCTCCCCTGTTCGCCGGGACCAAGGCCCGCGCCCAGGCCCAGCAACCGATCCGCCTTGGCGTGCTCGGCGACTTCTCGGGTCCTTATCGCCACTTGTCGGGTCCGACCAATGTCGCCTGCGTCCGCCAGGCGGTGCAGGATTCCGGCCTCATCGAGCGCGGCATCCCGGTGGAGGTGGTCCAGGCCGATCACCAGCAGAAGGCCGATACCGGAACCGGTATCGTGCGCGAGTGGTTCGACCGCGGTGGCGTGGATGTGGTGCTCGAGGTCAATAATT
Source organism: Belnapia sp. (assembly GCA_028291445.1). GTDB lineage: Bacteria > Pseudomonadota > Alphaproteobacteria > Acetobacterales > Acetobacteraceae > Belnapia. The sequence goes on along the minus strand of JAQGIA010000564.1, from coordinate 4,613 downwards.
CCTCGATCGCCCTCGCGGTGAACGGCATCGTGCGGGAGAAGGACAAGATCCATCTCAATACCGGCGCAGCCACGACCGAATTGACAGCGCATAATTGCAGCCCGAACACCGTCCACTGGACCTATGACACCTACATGCTGGCGCGGTCCTCGGGCGTCGCCACGGTGAAGGCGGGCGGCAACAGCTTCTTCTTCGTCACCGCAGATTTCGCCTTCGGCTACCAGATGGAACGCGACCTGACCCGCTTCATCGAGACGGAGGGCGGCAAGATCGCCGGCAAGGTACGCTACCCGTTTCCCGCGACCGCCGACTTTTCCTCCTTCCTGCTACAGGCCGCAGCGAGCCGGGCCAAGGTAGTGGCCTTTCTCAATGCCGGAGCGGATTTCATCAATTGCGTGAAGCAGGCGAATGAGTTCGGCCTGACGAAGCGTGGCCAGAAGCTGCTCGGGATCATCGGTTTCGTGAACGATGTGCATACGCTGGGCCTCGAGACAGCGCAGGGGCTGCTGCTGACCGAATGCTTCTACTGGGACCTGAACGAGCGGACGCGCGCCTTCACCCGCCGGGTCCTGCCGAAGACGCCGGAAAACTATCCGAACCAATGCCAGGCGGGCGCCTATTCCGCAGCGTTCCATTACCTCAAGATGGTCGGCCAAATTGGCGCCGCGCGTGCCAAGGCCTCGGGCCGCGAGATGGTCGATTTGATGAAGGCGACGCCGACCGATGACGACGTCTTCGGCGCGGGGCGCATCCGTGCGGATGGCCGCAAGCTTCATGACGTGCATCTGTTCGAGGTGAAAACGCCGGCGGAATCGAAAGGGCCCTGGGACTATTTCAAGCTGGTCCAGACCACGCCGGCCGAAGAGGCCTTCCGGCCGCTCTCGGAAGGCGGCTGTCCCTTGGCCAATATTTGAGTTTACTGCTGCTTGGTGCAGGGGTCGGGCCGACGCTTTGGCTGCCCGCCTGACCCCTCGGCCCAGCCCGCCGAGAATCATCGCCCCCACACCACGCGTTGGGACACGACCTGGATCCTCACCGGCCGGTTGGACGCGCGTCCCGTCGACCGTTCAGTCCAGACCTAGCAGCCATCGGTCCAGCGGAACGGCACGTATCTTGGCGCCAGGGAGCGTAAGGTTGAGGTTCGCCCGGTTTTGCAGGATCCAACGTAGGCAGCTGAATTCGTTGTCGAACGGCACGAACTCGTCCCTGCTTACCTGGAGCGTCAGGCAGTTGACCATGTAGCGTGCGCCTCTGCGGCAGCCAGGCGCTCCCGCCCAGTTTCGTTCGGGCGAAACAACCGCCGGCACCCAGTAGGTACGACCCGAATCCAGTTGATCGACGTCGCGACGACGCATCGCTCGGCCCTCTCGCATCATCCCATCCGGTGCCGCGGCGCCGGGGCGCCGCGGCAGGGAATGGCTCACCGCATGGCAAGCCGCCGGGAGGTCAGGATCGGGCCAGATCGAAGCGGTCGGCGTTCATCACCTTGGTCCAGGCCGCGACGAAGTCATCGACGAACTTCCTGTCCGCATCGGCCGCCGCATAGACCTCGGAAAGCGCCCTGAGCTGCGAGTTGGAGCCGAACACGAGATCGGTGCGCGTCGCCGTCCACTTCTGTTCGTCGGTGGAGCGGATGGTGCCGAGGAAGACATCGTCCGCGTGCCCGTCCACCATCTTCCAGGCCGTATTCATGTCCAGCAGGTTGACGAAAAAATCGTTGGACAGCTGGCCCGGGCGCTCCGTCAGCACGCCCTCCTTCCGTCCCCCGTGGTTGGCGCCCAGCACGCGCAGGCCGCCGACGAGGACGGTCATCTCCGGCGCGCTCAGCGTGAGGAGCTGGGCCCGGTCAAGCAGCAACTCCTCGGTTGGGACGTTGAACTCGACCTGGAGGTAGTTGCGGAAACCATCCGCTCTCGGCTCCAGCGGCTGGAAATTCCCGACGTCGGTCTGCTCGACCGAGGCATCGGTGCGGCCTGGGGTGAAAGGCACATCGACCGCATGCCCGGCGTCCTTCGCCGCCTTCTCGACCGCGGCCGTGCCGCCGAGCACGATGAGGTCGGCGACCGAGACCTTCTTGCCGCCTGAAGCACCGCCGTCGAACTCGGCCTTGATGTCTTCCAGCACCCGCAGCACCTTGGCGAGCCGCTCGGGTTCGTTCACCTCCCAGTCCTTCTGCGGCGCGAACCGGATGCGCCCGCCATTGGCGCCGCCCCTATGGTCCGAACCGCGATAGGTCGAGGCCGAGGCCCAGGCGGTCGCCACCAGTTCGGCAACGGTGAGGCCGGACGCAAGGATCCTGTTCTTGATCTTCGCAATATCGGCGGCGTCGATCGGCGCGTAATCCGCCTTCGGAATCGGGTCCTGCCAGATCAGGTCCTCGGCCGGAACCTCCGGGCCGAGGTAGCGCGCCTTGGGACCCATGTCGCGGTGGCACAGCTTGAACCAGGCGCGGGCGAAGGCGTCGGCGAACTGGTCCGGATGGTCGCGGAACCGCTCCGCGATCTTTCGGTAGGCCGGGTCCTCCTTCATCGCCATGTCGGCGGTGGTCATCATCGTCGGCACGCGGCGATCGGGGCTATGCGCCCCGGGCGCCATATCCTCGGGCGCCTGGTTCTTTGGCTGCCACTGCTTGGCGCCGGCCGGGCTGGTCACCAATTCGTAGTCGTAGTCCAGCAGCATGTGGAAATAGCCGCCGTCCCAGCGGATGGGGTTGGGCGTCCACGAGCCTTCCAGGCCACTGGTGATGGTGTGGTCGCCAATGCCGCTCTCATGGCCGCTCTGCCAGCCGAGACCCTGCTGCGCGATGTCGGTGCCCTCGGGCGCTGCGCCGACTTTCGTGGCATCGCCCGCGCCGTGGCATTTGCCGAAGGTGTGGCCGCCCGCGGTCAGCGCGACGGTCTCCTCGTCGTTCATGCCCATGCGGGCGAAGGTCTCGCGGATGTCGCGGCCGGAGCGGACCGGGTCGGGCTCGCCGCCGGGACCTTCGGGGTTGACGTAGATCAAGCCCATCTGGACCGCCGCGAGCGGGCTCTCCAGTACCTTCTCCTCGGTGATGCGGGTATCGCCCAGCCATTTCTCCTCGGTGCCCCAGTAGATGTCCTTCTCGGGCTCGAAGATGTCCTGGCGTCCGCCGCCGAAGCCGAAGACCGGCCCGCCCATGGATTCGATGGCGACGTTGCCTGCCATGATCATCAGGTCTGCCCAGGACAGCTTGCGGCCGTATTTCTGCTTGACCGGCCAGAGCAGGCGGCGCGCCTTGTCGAGGTTGGCGTTGTCGGGCCAGCTGTTGAGCGGCGCGAAGCGCTGCGAGCCCGAAGACGCGCCGCCGCGGCCGTCGCCGGTGCGGTAGGTGCCTGCGCTGTGCCAGGCCATGCGGATGAAGAACGGGCCGTAATGGCCGTAATCGGCCGGCCACCAGGGCTGGCTGTCGGTCATCAGCGCGTGGAGGTCCCGCTTCACCGCAGCGTAGTCGATCGACTGGAACGCCTTCGCGTAATCGAAGTCGTCGCCCATCGGATTACCGGTGAGACCGTTCTGGTGCAGCATGTCGAGCGAGAGATGGTTCGGCCACCAGTCGCGGTTGGTGCGTCCCAGCAGGGAGCGCAACGCGGCCGGCTTTTTCATCGGGCAGCTCAGCGGACCGCTCGGATTCGTATCCATGGACTTGTCCCTCCCCTGGACGTTTTGGGAGAGGTTAAGCGCGGCTCGTGATGGATGGAAACGGTTTCTTTGGCCAAGACCATTGGAGGAATCGGTCAACGCCACCTCGCAGGCGCCGCAGGCCCGGGGCGGGGTGCAGTCCCATGCCGGTTCGGCCGCAAGCAGGCCGGACGGAGTGCCGCTTCGGGGCGGGCTGCCGGTATTTGGATGCCGGGTTCCAGAAGCTCGCCGGCAATGCCCGATGTCGGGGAGGGCCAGGAACAGCCCGGCGTCGCCACCTGTCCAATGACCGCCCCCTTGGAGGTTACGACGACAGCCGCCGTTTCGCTATCGGCCAGCATCGGTCACGGCAGCTATGGGTGCAAAGCAGCCGCGACCGAAGCTGGCCGGAAGCGAAATGTCATCTTCAGGCGCAGGCAGGGGCATATCGCCGCCTTGCGCGTCCAGGCGCAGCGGTTCCGCTGCACGGCCCACGGATGCCAGCGGCTGATCCTCATCAAGCGCCTGCCCGAGGTCGGCGTGCCGCGGGGGCGTCAGACCAGACGGCCGGCTGATATCCAGCGCCACATCGGCCTCGTCCTCTGGCGGCGAAGCCGGATCACGCCTGACCATCGTCTGACCACATGGGTCGGCGTCGTTACCTTGCTCGATATGCTGCGCCGCGGAGCGTCGGAGACGCCGGCCCAGGCGCCGTAGGGCACCTCGCTCCCACAAAAACTTATTCGGGGTATCCACCAAGCCAGGGGAGGGCCGGTGCGCTCGTGCGCCTGGCTGAAGCAGATGGCGGCACGGGCGACGCGGGTGACCCCCATGCCAGGCCCTATGCGGCGTAGCGTGCCCTTGCTTCCCATCCCGATGACCTGCTCTCACGCGGTTCCGTGGGCGGATGGAGCGCGAGCGGGGCACCCGGGCCAAGCCACAGCCTCCGCGCCAGCCGGCGTTCGATTTGCCGG
>JAQGIA010000562.1 GCA_028291445.1 Belnapia sp. | reverse complement strand
TGACGAAGGTCTGGCAGGCCATGCGGTAGCCTGCGGCGAGCTCGGCCTCGGACAGGTGCTTGCGCTCCTTCGGCTTCACCGCGTCGGTGTTCTCGATGCCGTTTTCGACCTTGCATTTGCAGGTACCGCAGATGCCGCCGCCGCATTTGAAGGGAATGCCGCCTTTCTCGCGGATCGAGATGCGCAGCAGGCTGGTCGATTCAGGGGCCGTCGCGGTCTTGCCGCTGGTGAGGAATTCGACCTGGATCATGCCGCCACCGGATCCAGCCGCGACCGCACCGAGCCGAAGGCGGTCAGGCTGCGCAATTCGCGGCGGGCCTGCTCGATGGTCTCGAAATGCTGGAGGAACTTGCAAGGCACGCTATTGACCGCGCCGCCCTCGCCTTCCTCCACCACGCGGATGCGCGGCGTGCCGGTGATCGCGGCAATGACGAAGCGCGCCTTGCGGGTCTCGTGGAACATGTAGTCATAGGCTTCGACCGGCACGAGCCCAGGTGTCGGCTCGGTGCGGAACTGGCCCGGCTTGCTGGTCAGGATGACATACATCAGGAACCTCCGGCCGGCGGCAGCGGCGCATCATCCTGCGCCAGCGCGACATCATGGGTCAGCCATATCTGGCAGACCAGACGGTAGCCCTGGGCAAGGCGGGCGCCCAGCTGCTTGTCTTCCTTCCAATTCGGCGGCGGCAGGTGCGCCGCGCCGTCCAGCACCCGGCAGGCGCATTTGGCGCATTTCCCCATGCCGCAGCCGTAGCGCAGATGCGGCCAGGGGAATTTCTTGATGCCCGCCCGCACCACCAGATTGGCATTGTCCGGAACCTCCGCGGTGAAGGTTTCCCCGCCCTTCTGGAAGGTGACGACGGGCACGGCGCCTCAGGCCGCCAGGCCGAGCTGCGGCAGGGACAGGTCCTTGGACACGTAGTCGTTGTAGAGCGCGGTGGTATAGAGCAGCCGCATCTGCGCCCCGACCTCGCAGATTTTCAGGCAGCGCTGCTGCAGCTCCGGGGTGGTCGCATGCTCCAGCACGATCTGGTAACCGCGCTCGCCGTGGATTTCGTCGGAAACGATGTGCAGGTCGAAGAACTCGACCTCCTCATCCGAGAAACCGTACTTCTCCCGCAGCGTCGGAGTCTGCTTGCGGTAGATGCTGGGCACCTGGGATTCCAGGCCGACGACCAAGCCGGCGACGGCGACGATCGGGTCCTCCCGCATGGCGACCGCGTAGCACCAGGATTGCAGCGCGCGGGTGGTGGGGGACATGTTGTCCTCGTCCTTGACCCGGGCGGCGGTGGTGCCGCAGGCCTCGGCGAAGCGAATCAACAGGTCGGTATGGCGGTCGCCGCCGATCTCCTCCTCGTACATATTGGCGAGCAGGAAATCCTTGGCGTCCTGGTACTGCGCCGGCATGCGGGCATAGACATAGCCGAGGTAATCGGCGAAGGGCCCGACATAGTGGTAGTGGTTTTCCGCCCAGCGGCAGAGATGCTCGCGCGACAGCTTGCCGCTCGCCCAGGCGATGCTGAAGGGTGATTGATTGGCGCTTTTCCCCTTGATGGCATTCTCGAGCGCAGTGCGAAACTCATCGTGGTTCATCAGCGTGGCCATTGGAACCTCCTGGTTTATTGGGTTGCTCACCACAGGATCACCGCGACGATGGTCGAGAGGATGAGGCCGGCGATCACCGGCAAGAACAGCACCCGCACCGCTTCCAGCACGGGAACGCGGCAGAAGCCGGCGACGGCGATCAGCGAGGACCACGCGATGAGCGTGCCGCCGCCGGTCCAAACCGCGCCCATCTGCCCGACCGCCGCGAGGGTGGTCGGGTCCATCTGCGCCACCGGGCCGAGCGCCCCGGACAGCGCCCCGGTCAGCGGCAGCCCGGCAAAGCCGGAGCCGTCGATGCCAGTGATCATGCCCACGATCAGCACCGCGAAGGCGACGGCCATGGGGCTCGGCGGGATGAGATGCTGGACCGCACCAATCACCTCGAACAGCAGGCCGGGGCCGGCGGTGCCGGTCGGCAGTCCCAGGATCGGGCCGGAGGTCTCCGCCGCGCCCAGGAAGAAGAAGCCGGCGATCGGCAACACGGTTCCCATGGCGCGGAAGGAAAACACCAGCCCGTCGATGATGTGGTCGGCCGCCGTATGCATGGCGCGGCGGCCATCGGCGGCGAAGGTCGCCACCAGCATCATCAGCGCCGCGGCGCCGCCGACCAGGGCCGCGGCATCGCCACCCTTCAGGTCCGGCATGCCGGCGATGAATTTGGGCGCCAGCATGATGGCGATGACCGCCAGGAAGACCAGCGGCGTCAGGATCGCCATGGCGTTGCACCATGGACGCGCCGGCGGCAACGGGGTCGGCGTGGCCTCGGCCTCCGGCAGGCCCTCGGCGGCGCGGAGGGCGATCACCGATTTATCGAAGGAGCCGATATTGGGCGCGATCTGCTCACGCTGCTCGGCCAGGCTGGCACCGAGCGTCGCCCCTTCCTGCCAAGCGGCCAGATGGTGCGGCGACGGCGCCTTGATGCCGCGACGGATGCTGAGGTAGCCGAGGCTGAGCGCGACCAGGCCGGTGACCAGCGAGAGCACCAGGGTCTTGTCGGCGATGCTGCCGGCCGCATCGGCCATGCCGGCAGCCCTGGCGCTGATCGCCGGTGCCACGCGGATCACGTAGTCCGAGGAGAGCGCCATCCCCTGCCCGGCGATGGCGATGGCGACCGCAGCGCCCATGGCCGGCAGCCCGGCAAAGATCGCCGCCGGCAGCAGGGTGGCGGCGACCAGCGGCACCGCCGGGGTCGGCCAGAAGAACAGCGAGATGACATAGGTGATGGCGGCCAGCACGACATAGGCGACGTGGCCATTGGTCATCACCCGCTGAAAGGGCCGGACCATCCGTTGATCGGCCCCGAGGCTGCGCAGCGCGTTCAGCAGGGCGGTCATGAAGGCGATGACCAGGAAGATGCTGAACAGCTCCTTCGCCGCGACGAGCGAGCCGTTGAAGACCGCAACGGTGGCGGCCAGCGGGCTGCCGGAGAAGGTCAGGGCCACGGCGAAGGTGGCGATGATGGCAGGCACCACGACATTCGCCCGCAGGATCATCGAGAGGATGATTGCCGCGACGCCGACGAGATAGACGGTATGGACGGCGTCGAGGTGGACACCCATGGGCCGGCGCTCCTGGCTGGTCGGCGTAGGATTGGCAGCAGCCATCGTTGTATACGGCGATGGCGGCTGTCAAACGAAACCGTCTGATAAACGCGCGCCGATAGCTGACCCTCTTGGTTTTTCAGCTCGTGAATGTCCGATTTCAGAGCTGATTAGCGCATTCTGCGCTGCTTTCATGGGCGATTGAAGTATTCCCGTATACGGTCCATTGATCTGGCCGTCAGACGCCTTTCCATGATGCCCGCCACGCCGACCAGGACAGCATGAACCGACCGACCCCCGGCCCAAAGCTCGACGTCCCAGGCCTTTC
>JAQGIA010000540.1 GCA_028291445.1 Belnapia sp. | reverse complement strand
CAGCCAGCCGACGCCGATGCCGAGCTCGATCCGCCCGCCGCTCATCGCATCGAGCGTCGCCACCTGCTTGGCCAGCACCAGCGGGTTGCGCTGCGGCAGGATGATGACGCCGGTCATCAGCCGCAGCTTCGTCGTCACCGCCGCCACATAAGCCATCCAGATCAGCGGATCGGGGTAGGGGCTGGACTGGTCGCCCGGCAGCTTGCCGGTCGCCGAATAGGGATAAGCGCTGGCATAATCATCCGGCAGCACGACATGGTCGATGGCGAAGACCGTATCGAAGCCCGCCGCTTCCGCGATCCGTGCCAGCCGCGCCGCGCCGGCGCCGTCGGGGAAGCTGTTGTTGCCGAAATGCAGGGCGAATTTCATCCTGGCTCTCCTATGCCCGATGCAGCACGGCTTCCGACCGCGCCTGCAATTCCTCGAAGGACAGGCCGGGGATGATATCGGTCACCACGAAGCCGCGGCCGCCCACCACATCCAGCACCGCCAGGTTGGTATAGACCCGGGTGACGCAGCCGGGCGCCGTCAGCGGATAGCTGCATTGCCGCAGGATGCGCGGCCTGCCGTCCTTGGTCGTGTGCTCCATCGTCACCCAGACCTGCCTGGCGCCCACCGCGAGGTCCATCGCCCCGCCGATCTGCCGGCCGACCTCCGCCGCCGATTGCGACCAATTCGCCAGATCGCCATTCTCCGCCACCTGGAAGCCGCCGAGCACGCAAAGGTCCAGATGCCCGCCGCGCACCATGGCGAAGCTGTCGGCATGATGCACGAAGCTGCCGCCCGGCCGCAGGCTGATGCGCTGCGTGCTGGCATTGACCAGCCAGGGATTCTGCTTATGCGCCTCCGGCGCCGGGCCGACGCCCAGGATGCCGTTCTCCGAATGGAACACCACCTCGCGTTCCGCCGGCACATGATCGGCGATCAGGGTCGGGATGCCGATCCCGAGGTTGACGTACCAGCCTTCCGGGATGTCCCGCGCCGCACGGGCGGCCATGCCGACACGGCCGAGCGGCTTCAAGCCTTCGCTCATCGAGGTGTCTCCTTCAGCGCGGCAGGGTCGGGTCGCCGGCTGCGACATGCAGCACGCGATCGACGAAGATGCCCGGCGTGACGATCTCATTCGCCGGCAATTGCCCCAGGTCGCAGACATGATGCGTCTGCACGATGGTCAGCTTGCCGGCCATGGCCATGATCGGGTTGAAGTTGCGGCTGGCGTCGCGAAAGACCAAGTTGCCCCAGCGATCCGCCATCCATGCCTCGACCAACGCCACGTCGCCGGGCAGCGCGCGCTCCAGGATGCAGGCGCGCCCGTCGTAGTCGCGCACTTCCTTGCCCTCGGCCACCAGCGTGCCGGCGCCGGTCGGGGTGAAGAAGGCCGGTACGCCGGCCCCGGCGGCGCGGATGCGCTCGGCGAGCGTGCCCTGCGGCACAACCTCGGCCTCCAGTACCCCGTCGCGCACCGCATCGCCGACGACACTATGGTTGCGGACGAAGCTGGTGATCACCTTCCGCACCCGGCCCAGCTCGACCAGCCGCGGCAGGCCCTGTGCCGGCTGGCTGGGGTTGCGCACCCGCCCGGTGGAATTGATGACCACGGTGAGGTTGGTCGCGCCTTGTTCGATCAGCCCATCGAGCAGGGCGTGGGGCGAGCCCACCTCGCCGAAGCCGGCCATCAGCACGGTGGAACCGTCGCGAATGCCGTTCATGGCCTCTGCCATGGACCGCACGAATTTATCGATCATCCCGCCGCTTCCCTCCCGGATCGGGTGTTTATTGGAGCGAGTGTCGCCGGAAACCACCGGGGACGCCATCCCTCCGGCTTGTCGCCATCTGACTTGCCCCCAATGCGGCCCGCCGCCTAACCTTCGCGCCGGCAACCGGGGAAGCCGCCATGCAGCCAATCGGAACGGGCATCGGCGCGCCGATGCGCCGGGTGGAGGATGCCCGGCTGCTGCGCGGCGCCGGGCGTTTCGTCGATGATGTCGCGGCACCTGGCGCGGCCCATCTGGTGATGCTGCGATCCCCGCATGCGGCGGCCCGCATCCGTGCCATCAGCACCGCTGCGGCGCAGGCCATGCCCGGCGTGCTGCTGGTGCTGACCGGTGCCGACGTTGCGGCACTCGGCCTGCTGCGCTGCGTCACGCCGCGCCATCGCCGTGATGGTAGCCCCATTCGCCAGACGCCCTGGCGAATGCTGGCCGAGGATCGGGTGCGCTACGTCGGCGATGCCGTCGTCGCGGTGGTGGCGGAAACCCGCGCCGCCGCGCTGGATGCCGCCGAGGCCGTCGCGGTGGATTACGATCCGTTGCCCGCGGTGACCGCACTGGCCGAGGCCGCCCGGCCCGGCGCACCTGCCGTCTGGCCCGATATCGCGCCCGACAATGAATCCTTCGTCTTTCGTCTCGGCGATGCCGCCGCCGTGGCCGCGGCCTTCGCCCGCGCCGCGCATGTCGCGCGCCTCGACTTCTGCATCACCCGCGTCTCGGCCAATCCGCTGGAGCCGCGCAATGCGCTGGCCAGCCATGATCCCATCGAGGACCGCTATACGCTGATCACCGGCACGCAGCTGCCGCATGTGATGCGGAACGAGATCGCGGAGCATGCGCTCGGCATTCCTTCCAGTCGGCTCCGCATCATCTCCCCCGATGTCGGCGGTGGTTTCGGGATGAAGGAAAGCCCCTTTCCGGAACACGTGCTGTGCCTGGCAGCGGCGAAGCTGCTGGGCCGCCCGGTGCGTTGGACCGCGACGCGGACGGAAAGCTTCCTCGCCGACACCCATGCCCGGGACAACCTCTCGACCGCCGAACTGGCGCTGGCCGCGGACGGCGAATTCCTGGCGCTGCGGGTCGGCACGCTTTGCAACCTCGGCGCCTACCTCGCGTGGCAAGGCCCGGTTTCCGCCACCAACAACGTCGGCGGCCTCGCCGGGGTCTACCGCACGCCGCATATCTGCACCGAGGTGCGCGGCTTCTTCACCCATACCCAGCCCACCGCGCCCTATCGCGGCGCTGGCCGGCCGGAGGCGATCTACGCGATCGAGCGCGTCATCGACCTCGCCGCCGACCAGATGGGCCTCGACCGCATCGCGCTCCGCCAGCGCAACCTGATCCCCGCGGCGGCCATGCCCTTCCGCACCGGCCTCGATTATACCTACGACAGCGGCGACTTCCCGCGGAACATGGCGCTGGCGTTGGAGGCCGCCGATTGGGCCGGCTTCGAGACGCGGCGCGCGGCATCGGCCGGGCAGGGCCGGCTACGCGGCATCGGCATCGCCAATGCCATCGAAAGCGCCGGCGGCCCGCATCGTGGCCCACTCGAGGAGGCCGCCGAAATCCGCTTCGATTCCGGTGGCAGCGTGACCCTGCTGATGGGCAGCCACAATCATGGCCAGGGGCACGAGACGGTGTTCCGCCAGATCGCCTGCACGCAGCTCGGCATCCCGCCCGGGCGCATCCGCTTCGTCAACGGCGATACCGACCTGGTGACGCATGGGAGAGGCACCATCGGCTCCCGCTCGATGATGGCGGCCGGCGGCGCCCTGGTCGGCGCGGCGGAACGCATCATCGCCCGCGGCAGGCGCATCGCCGCGCATCTGCTGGAGGCGGCGGAGGTCGATATCGAATTTGCCGAGGGCAGCTTCCGCGTGGCCGGCACCGACCGCGGCATCGGCATCGAGGATCTGGCCCGGCGCAGCTATATCCCCGGCGCCCTGCCGATGGGCGAGGATCTCGGCCTTTCTGCCTTGCTCATCAGCCGCCCCGGCGATGCCACCTTCCCGAACGGCTGCCACATCTGCGAAGTGGAGGTGGATCCCGAGACCGGCGAGACGGCGCTGCTTTCCTATGTGGTGGTCGACGACGTGGGGACGGTGATCAACCCGCTGCTGGTCAAGGGGCAGATCCATGGCGGCATCGCGCAGGGCTACGGCCAGGTCTTCGGCGAGTGCATCCGCTACGATGGCGCCGGGCAGCTTCTGACCGCCAGCTTCATGGATTATGCCCTGCCGCGTGCCGGCGATCTCTGCGGCTTCACGGTGCTGAGCAACCCGGTGCCGACCACGACCAATCCGCTGGGCGCCAAGGGGGCCGGGGAGGCGGGGACGGTCGGCGCCCTGCCGGCCCTGCTCGGGGCGGTGGCCGATGCGCTGCGGCCACTCGGGGTCACGCATTTCGACCTGCCGGCGACGCCGGAACGGGTCTGGGCGGCGATCCACGGCGCCCGCTAACCCGGTTTTCACGCCACGGCAGGCTGGGCCGGCCGTGGAGCGTAGCATGTCCCCTGCCTGCCCCGATGACGGCGAGTGCCCGGCCAATATCAGCGGCCCATCTGCTGCTCCATCCGGACCGGTGCGCATGCTGCGGCCTGGAACGTGGGATGGAGACGACCATCCCGCTGCGCCGGCTGACCGGTGTGCATCTGGTCGGCTCGCTGCTGCTGGTGCAGTTCCTGTGCTTCACCTGTGCCGGCTGCCCGGCACCGAGCAGTCATTACCTGCGCGATGCCTTCGCCGAGAATGCCTTCCTCGCCAGCTTCGCCAACAACCGGGCACCGATCCGCCTGCATTACTGGATCACCGCCACCGAGACGGTCAGCACCAGCACCCAGGTCAGCCCCGACAAGGTGCAGGACATGGCCGAGAGGCGGGCGATCCGCGCATCCGCTGTATTCGCCGCCCGCAGCCCGGCGTTTCCACCTGTCGGCTTGCCGCGCTAGGCTGGATCCAGGCCTGCCGGAGACCCTGGATGCTGCCGCCGCCCCTCCTGCATCTGCCTTATGGCCCTGGCACCTTCCGCATGGCGATGGGCCTCACCGCCATTCCCGAATCCGGCTGGATCGAGATTGCCAACGACTACCATCCGCAACTCGCGGAACGGCACCGGCTGCTGCGCGAGCGCCCCGACGAGGTCGTCGCCGGCCTGCCCGGCTCGGAGCCCGCCCAGCAGGAATTACTCGCGCTGCTCGCCCGCCACCTGGCCCGGCATCACCCAGACTGGTTCGCGGTGACGGGCGACCGTCTGGACAACCGCCTGACCGGCGAGTCCTGGTCACTCGCGGCCGATCCGCTGCCGCTCATCGGCCGGCTGGTGCAGGAGGATTTCTGCCTGCTGCGGCTGGACGAAGCCGGGCCGCGCCTCGTCGCCGCCGTGCTCTGCTTCCCGAGCGGCTGGCGGCTGGCGGAGAAGCTCGGCCACCCGCTCGGGCCGATCCATGCGCCGGTGCCCTTCTACGCCGAGGCGCTGCAGCGTCCGGTGGACCGCTTCCTGGCGATGCTGAAGCCCGGCCGCATCGCGTTGCGGTTGAACTGGTCCATCATGGATGACCCGACCCTGTTCCGCGCCAGCGCCCATGGCCGCACCGACCATGCCGCCACCGTCACCCCGGCCAATGCCGGCACCGCCCTCGTGCTGCGGGTCGAACGCCAGACTTTCCTGCGGCTGCCGGAGACCGGCGCCATTGCCTTCGGCATCCGCCTCCACATCACCCCGCTGGCCGAAGTGGTCGGCCAACCCGGCGAGGCGGCCCGGCTGCGCGAGGCGGTGCTGGCCCTGCCGCCCGAGATGCAGCGCTACAAAAGCTTGCTGCCCTTCCGCGCTGCCCTGCTGGACTACCTCGGCGCGCTCGCCTGACAGCTTCAGAGAAAGGGTGGCGGCCGGCCCGGTGCCAGCTCGGCGATGACCTGCCGGAAGACATCGCGGTAATCGGTCGCCACCCGCAGGTCGACGCCCTCCTCCAGCGCATCCGGCGCCAGCCCTGGCCAAGTGCCGAAGTGCCGGCCGAGCCCGAAGCGCCCATCGCCGCCGCCGCCGAAGGCCAGCATCAGACCGGCCCGGCCATGATCGGTGCCGAGGCTGCGGTTGCCGCGCAGCCGCCGGCCGAATTCGCTGGCGACCAGCACGGTGAAGCGGCGCGGCAGCCCAGCCATATCGGCATCGAAGGCACCGAGGCCGCGTGCCAGCATCCCCAGCCGGTCGGCCAGCCGCCCCGGCTGGCCCTCATGGGTGTCCCAGCCGCCCAGATCCACCGTGGCCGCAACCAGCATGGGATTCAGCCGGGCGAGCTGCGCCACCACCGCCAGGGCCCGGCCGAATTCCCGCGCGGGGCCGTAGTCCACCCCGGCCGCTGGTGCATAGGGTAGCCGCCGGCCGGCCTCGTCGCGCGGCAGCAGCCGGTCGATCCCGTCGAGCCCGGCCAAGGCCTCCCGCCCCATTCGGGTGGCGGTATCGTCACCGTCGCGGTGCAGCGCCGCAAACATCGCCGCTCCGAAAGCCCCGCCGGGCATCGCCAGCCCTTCCGCCAGGCTGGCGACGCCCAGGCCGTGCCGCGCCCCGAGGAGTTCCGGTGCCAAGCCGCCCTGCGCCGAGATCGCGGTGCCCGGGCCGGCGGCATCCGCCCAACGAGCCAGCCAGCCGCTGCCGGCGCCTGGATCCGTGCGCGAACCCTGGCCCAGCCCCATCATCGCCTGGGCCTCGAAATGGCTGCGCGTTCCCTGCGGCACGCCAGCCGCCGGCCAGATCGCCAAGCGGCCATCCCGCCAAATCTCGGCCAGCGGCGCGGCCGCCGGGTGCAGCCGGAAATCCACGGCGGCGGAGGCATCCAGCCGATGCCCGGCCTGCGGCCCGGCCGTCGCGGTCCGCAGCGCTTCCGCCCGCTGATCGACGAAGTCGGCGTCATCCGCCGGCGAGAGCGCATGCAGCCCATCCATGCCGCCGCGCAGGTTGACCAGCACCAGCAGCGGTGCGCCCGTCGCCGCGAAGGCAAGGCCGCGCAGCCCGGCCGAAGGCCCGAGCACGCCGGCACCGAGGCCGGCGCGGAGCAGATGGCGGCGGCCGAGCAGCAGGGGCATGGCCATCTCCGTCAGGTGGACTGGAAGGCTGGGGCATTCAGCACCCAGCCGGCCAATTCGGCGACCTCCGCCGGCCCCGGCCGGGCGTTGCGCCCGGCGGCGGACCAGACACCGGCCACCACCTCCGCTACCGGCGGCCCGGCCTGGCCGAGCGCCGCCTCGGCCAGGCTGCCGACGACGCTGCCGAGCGGGGCTCGGGCCAGTCCGGCATAAGCCGGTGCCAGCCCGGTGCCGCCGGCATTGCGGGCAAGGCCGGCCAGCATGATCCAGCGCGCCCGCAGTGCCGTGGCACCGAGATAGGGCTCGGGGTCCAGCGGCTGGCCATCGGGCGGCCCCCAGCCGAAGGGCATCTGGCCCGCGGCGGCAAGCTGGCCGACCAGCGCCGCGGTCGGCGTGAAGGGCAATTCCAGGGCGCGGGCGGCGGCGGCCACCGCATCCAGCGGCCGGCGGATGCGGCCGATGCCCGGGGCGGCCGCTTCGGGCCCATCGAGCAGGGCACGCACCACCCGGGCCAGTTGATCCTCCCGCATTGCATGCCGCTGGAATGCCGCCACTGCACGGGCGATCGCCGCGGCCGGTGCCGGGTCGCCCAGCAGGAAACGGGCGAGCTTGCCGCAGACCAGCCGGGCCGTCGCGGGATGCGCCGCCAAGGCATCCAGCACTGCCCGGCCATGCGCCATGGCCGGGGCGAAAGGCTCGAGCTCCAGCCCGAGAAAGCGCTTCTGGTAGGGATCGTGCCAGCCGGCGACATAGGCGAATTCGCCGCTGCGGGGCAGGCTGCGGGCGCCGTCGAAGGCCTGGCCCATGGCGAGGCTCCAGCCGGTCAGCGCCCGCGCCGCCTCCCAGACATCGCCATCCCCATAGCCGGCCGGCCTGCCGTCCGGCAGCCGCGCCATCGCCCGCTCACCGCGGGCGCCGCCCTGGTAGACGGCGCGGCCCAACGTGTGCAGTTCCAACAGTTCGCGGGCGAAATTCTCGTTCGGCGCTCCGGCGCGGGAGCTCTGGTTGTTCAGATAGACCAGCATGGCGGGGCTGGTCGCCATCGCCTCCAGCAGGGCGCGGAAGGACCCCAGCGCATGGGCACGGATGCGCCGGTCATGCTCGGGCAACGAGACCGCGACCCGCGCATCCGCCTGGAAGGCGACATTGAAATGATCGTGCCAGAATTCCACCAGCCTTTCGCGCAGCTGCGCCTCGGCTGCCACCTTGCGCAGCAGCGTCACCAGGGTGAGTTCCAGCCGCGGCCGGTCCCGTTCGGCGGCGGGGATGCGGAAGCCCGGCCGCTGGTCGGCGCGGTACCAGCGCTCCGCCTGGCTTTGCCGCAGGGTGACGGGCGGGCGCTGCTCCTCGGTCCATTGTTCGCCGGGACCCGGGGCATAGCGGATGGGAATGGCCAGTGCGTCGATCCGCGCCGCCAGTACCGGCTCCTCGGCGGGCAGGGCGAGCTGGCGGTCCAGCCAGGCCGGCAGCCCGTCTCGCGCCAGCGCGGCGGCCTCGCCCGGGCGGGCGCCATAGGCGGCGCGGGCAAGGATGCGGTGGGCGACTATGGGCGGCATCGCCACGGTCATGGTCGGTGGTGCCTCCCGCATGAGCAGAATACCGATTTCGTGATGATGAGCTTAGCGCCGCGCCAAGCGGCCCGTCGAGTGAACTCGGACTTAAAGGCATGTGTCGGACGGGGATGCTGGACAGGCCGGCCCGCATGGCTTATCCGGCCGGCATGCGCGCAGATGCCGAAACCCTGAATGAGCAGATCACCGCCTCGGTGTCCCTGCTGAGGAGGCATCTTTGACTGGGATGCCGCACTCCGACGCCTCGATGAGCTGAACGCCAAGGCCGAAGACCCCGGCCTATGGAATAATGCCGACCTGGCCAACAAGCTGATGCGGGAGCGCTCCCGCCTGGCCGACCAGACCGAGGGCGTGCTGCGCCTCGAGCAATCCGTCCGCGACTCGCTGGAACTGGTCGAGCTGGCCGAGGCGGAAGGCGATGCCGGTACCGCCGATGCCGCCGTCGCCGATCTCAAGGCCTTAGCTACCGAGGCCAAGCGGCGCGAGATCGAAAGCCTGCTGTCCGGCGAGGCCGACCAGAACGATGCCTATGTCGAGGTGAATGCCGGCGTTGGCGGCACCGAGGCGCAGGACTGGGCCGAGATGCTGCTGCGCATGTACCAGCGCTGGGCCGAGCAGCACGGCTACAAGGTGGCGCTGACCGAACAATCGGACGGGGAGGAGGCGGGGATCAAATCCGCCACCCTCCAGATCACCGGCCCCGCCGCCTATGGCTGGATGACGACCGAGACCGGCGTCCATCGCCTGGTCCGGATCAGCCCCTTCGGCGGCAACGACAAGCGCCAGACCAGTTTCGCCAGTGTCTACGTCTACCCCGTGGTGGATGATAAGATCGAAATCGAGATAAATCCGGCCGATCTGCGGACCGATACCTTCCGCGCTTCCGGTGCCGGCGGCCAGCACGTCAACAAGACGGAATCGGGCGTGCGCTTCACCCATATCCCG
Organism: Belnapia sp.; assembly: GCA_028291445.1. Classification (GTDB taxonomy): domain Bacteria; phylum Pseudomonadota; class Alphaproteobacteria; order Acetobacterales; family Acetobacteraceae; genus Belnapia. The sequence continues at coordinate 2,673 of JAQGIA010000540.1, read as the reverse complement.
ACCGGCATCGTCGCCGCCTCCACCCAGGACCGCAGCCAGCACAAGAACCGGGCGATCGCGATGAACATGCTGAAGGCCCGGCTATACGAGCTGGAGCTGAGCAAGCGCGAGGCCGTGAGCGCCGGGATCGAAGCCGGCAAGACCGATATCGGCTGGGGCCACCAAATCAGGAACTACGTGCTGCAGCCATACCAACTTGTGAAGGACCTCCGCACCGGCCTGGAGAAGGGCAATCCGGCCGCCGTGCTGGATGGGGATCTGGATGAATTCATGGCTGCGGCGCTGGCTGCAAGGGTTGGAGCCACGCGATCCGAGGCTTCCGCCTCGGCCCGCTGAGGCTAAAGCGGGTGCGGGATATTCAACCGTCCATCCACTTCTCCGGAACGTCATTGGCAGAGGCAGTGCGACGGCCATAAACCTTCCGTCGCCCCATGATCATCGCATCGAAAACGCTCCCGCCCCGGCCCTTCCTTCCCCTCGTTGCGCGTGCGCAGCTTGCGGCGCTTGGTCGGCTGATCTTCTACCGCTGCCCGGCCTACGTGGTCGTGCCGCTGCGGACGATGAAGAAGTATTTTTATACGTTCGGCTGCCTGCCGAACATCGTTGCGCCCAAGACCTTCAATGAGAAGGTCAATGCGCGGAAGTTCTTCGATCACCGGCCGATCTTCCAGACCTGGGTCGACAAGGTGGCGGTGCGCGGCTGGGTAGCACAGCGGAAGCCGGGCTATGAGGCGATGTTGCCGAAGCTCTACCACGTCACGGATGATCCGACGGATATCCCCTTCGACGATTTGCCGGACCGCTTCGTCATCAAGGCGTCGCATGGCAGCGGTTGGCTGCGGCTGGTCAAGGACAAGGCCGACCTGGACCGCGCCGCCGTCATCGCCGAATGCCGGCACTGGCTGTCGCTGAACTACTTCGACCTGACCCTGGAGACGGTCTACAAGCACGTCCCGCCACGGATCCTGATCGAGGAATTCCTCGACAACGGCTTCGGCGAGGCGCCGGAAGACTACAAGCTCTATGTCTTCCACGGCCGCGTGCAATTCATCCAGGTCGATGTCGCCCGCTTCGGCCTGCATCGCCGCAAGATCTACGATCGCGACTGGAGCGAGCAGAATTTCGAGCTGTCGATCCCGACCTACGAGGGTACGCTGGAACAACCCGCGGTCCTGCCGCAGATGCTGGAGATCGCCGAGACCCTGGCCGGCAACATCGACTTCGTCCGGGTCGACCTTTATGTCGTCGATGGCCGCATCTACTTCGGCGAGATGACGCCCTCCTCCGGCAACGGCTTCAACCGCTTCACGCCCCGCATCTACGACGAGATCTTCGGTGCCCACTGGAATCTGCCCTCGCCGGTGGCGCTGCTGCTGAACGGTCACCGGTCCGGGGATTGAAGGCTGGGGACTGAAGGCTGGGGATTGACGGCTGGTCAGACCGGCACCAGCCGGGTCAGCCGGTTGGGGTTCAGCTCGCTCTGGTAGATCACCCCGCTCGACGGGTCGCGCCACATGCCATGCGCGCCGTTCAGCACGGAGCGGCAGCGGCCGATCAGCTTGCCATCGCCACTGAACTGCGAGAGCCGTGGCACCTGGTCCGTCACGTAGAAGCTGCCATCCGGCCCGCCATGCACATCCATCGGTTTGTGCACGTCGCGGATATCCATCAGGTGGCTGCCCGTCGGGCTGAAGATCTGCACCCGGCTGTTGTCCCGGTCGGCCACCAGCACCCGGCCATCCTCCAGCACCCAGACCGAATGCGGCGTGATGAACTCGCCCGCGCGGTTCCCCGGCCTGCCCCAGGCGCCGAGAGGGCTGCCATCGGCGGCGAAGCGATGGATCAGCGCATTGGCATAGCCATCCGCCACGACCATCGTGCCATCCGGGGCGAAGGCGATGTCGCAGGGCGCGTTGAACGGCTGCCCCGGCCCATGCCGCGTCCCCAACCCTCCGAGCCGCTCGCCGGCCGGGGAGAAGATGATGATCTCATGCGCATCCCGGTCCACCACGAAGACCCGGCCGTCCGGATGCACGGTGCACATATGCCCATCCATCACCGCGCCGCCGCCCCAGGCGGCGATGCGTTCCCCGGCGGGCGACAGCACGACGATCGCCGGCGCCTCCGGGGCGGTATAGGGATCGACCCGGAACTGCACATAGACCCGGCCGGCGGCGTCGCAGGCTACGTCGCTGATCTGGCCGGGCCCAGCCATCGGCAGGTCGCCCCAGGGCCGCTCGACCCGGTAGTGCTGCGTCCCGATGGCGACGCGAAAGCTCTCCCGCGTCATTCGTTCAGGCCCTTGCCGGGATAGGGATGGGTCGCCACCCAATGCCGGGCGATATCGACGCGGCGGGTGATCCAGACGTCCGGTTTCGTCAGCATATGGTCCAGCACCCGTTGCAGCCCGACCGCCCGGGCCGGATGCCCGATCAGCCGCTGGTGCAGCCCGACCGACATCATCTTCGGCCGCCCGGCCTGGCCTTCGGCATAGAGCATGTCGAAGGCATCCCGGATGTAGCTGAACCACTGGTCGCTGGTGCCCATCCAGCCGGCATATTTCCCGTCGTTGTTGGTGATGGAATAGGGCACGACGAGCTGCGGCTTGCCGTCCACCGTCAGCCAGAAGGGCAGCTCCTCGCCGTAGTAGTCGCTGTCGTAGAGGAAGCCGCC
>JAQGIA010000527.1 GCA_028291445.1 Belnapia sp. | reverse complement strand
AGCGGCTTCGGCGGGACGCGGGCGGCGAGCACCGCGACCGCGCCGCTGCTGACGGTGCGCGGATTGGTGAAGCACTTCCCCCTGCCGCGTGAAAGCCTGCTCGGGCCGCGCCGGGTGGTGCATGCGGTGAACGGCATCGACCTCGACGTGGCGCGCGGCGAGACCTTGGGGATCGTGGGGGAGAGCGGCTGCGGCAAGTCGACCTTGGCGCGGCTGATTACCCGCATCCATGCGCCGACCGCCGGCAGCATCGTCTTCGCCGGGCAGGAGATCGCGACAGCCAGCCCGGCGGCGATCCGGCCGCTGCGGCGGCGGATGCAGATGGTCTTCCAAGACCCCTACGCCTCGCTCAACCCACGCATGACCATCGGCGATACCCTGGCCGAGCCGCTGGTGGCGCATGGCGTGGTGGCGCGCGGCGCCGAGGCCCGGGACCGGGTACGCGCGCTGCTCTCGACCGTGGGGCTCAACCCGGCCTGGACGGCGCGCTATCCGCATGAGTTCAGCGGCGGGCAGCGGCAGCGCATCTCGATCGCCCGCGCCCTGGCGCTGGAGCCGGAATTCATCGTGGCGGATGAGCCGATCAGCGCGCTCGACGTGAATATCCAGGCCCAAATTCTTAATCTTATGCTGGACCTGCAGCAGCGGCTGGGGCTGACCTATCTGTTCATCGCGCATGACCTGGCGGTGGTGCGGCATCTGTGCGACCGCGTGGCGGTGCTCTACCTCGGCCAGGTGATGGAAAGCGCCCCGGCGGAGGCGTTGTTCGCCCGGCCGCTGCATCCCTATACCAGCGTGCTGATCTCCGCCGTGCCGGTGCCCGGCCGGACCCGCGTGGTGCTGCAGGGTGAGCCGCCGAGCACCCTGGTATTGCCCACCGGCTGCGCCTTCCGCGCCCGCTGCCCGATCGCCCGGCCGGTCTGCGAAACGCCGCCGCCGCTGGCCGAACACGGCCCCGGGCGCTGGGCGGCATGCCACTTCCCGGGCGAGTTCACCCATGGTGAAGTGGCGGCATGACCCCTCCCCTCGATACCATCCTCGCTCATCTCGATGCCGGCCAGGCCGCCGCCGAGGCACGGCTGATCGACTGGCTCCGCATTCCCAGCATCAGCGCCCAGCCGGCCCATGCCGGGGATTGCCTGCGCGCCGCCGAATGGGTGCGGGGCGAGCTGGCCGGCATGGGCTTCACCGCCGAAATCCGGCCGACCGCCGGGCATCCGGTGGTGATCGCGCATCACCCCGGCCCCGGTCCGGATGCGCCGCACCTGCTGTTCTATGGCCATTACGACGTGCAGCCGGCCGATCCGCTGGCGCTCTGGACCTCGCCGCCCTTCGAGCCGGTGGTGCTGGAGGGCGCGCATGGCCGTCGCGTCGTCGCCCGTGGCGCGGTGGACGACAAGGGCCAGACCGCGATGTGGCTGGAAGCGCTGCGTGCCTGGCACGAGGTCGCCGGCGGGCCGCCCTGCCGGGTCTCCGTGCTGATCGAGGGCGAGGAGGAGGTCGGCTCACCGAGCCTCGATGCCTTCCTCGCGGCGAACAAGGCGGAGCTGGCGGCGGATGTCGCGGTCATCAGCGATACCGGCATGTGGGATATCGACACGCCGGCCATCACCACCCGGCTGCGCGGCATGGTCTATGCCCAGATCGACCTGAAGGCCGCCTCGCGCGACCTGCATTCGGGCATCTATGGCGGCGCCGCGCTGAACCCGGTGAATGCCCTGACGCGGATGCTGGGCGGGCTGCACGACGAGAACGGCAAGGTGCAGATCCCCGGCTTCTACGAAGGCGTCGCCGAGATCAGCAATTCGCAGCGGGTCGAATGGGACAGCCTCGGCTTCGACGAGGCGGGGTTCCTCGGCGATATCGGCCTCAGCACCCCCTCCGGCGAGCGGGGCCGCAGCGGGCTTGAACGGTTGTGGGCGCGGCCGACCGCCGATCTCAACGGCATCTGGGGCGGCTATACCGGGGATGGCAGCAAGACCGTCATCGCCGCGGAGGCGCATGCCAAGCTGTCCTGCCGGCTGGTCCCGGGCCAGGACCCGGCCAAGGTGGCAGAGGGCATCCGCGCCTTCATCGCCGGGCGGCTGCCGCCGGATGCCAAGGCCGAGGTGACGATCTTCACCACCACGCCGGGGATCGAGGTGCCGGCGGATAGCCGCTGGGTCGGCGCGGCGCGGCGCGCCCTGGCCGAGGACTACGGCAAGCCGGCAGTGCTGATCGGCAGCGGCGGCTCCATCCCGGTGGTCGAGAGCATGCGGCGGCTGCTGGGGCTCGACAGCCTGCTGGTCGGCTTCGGGCTGAACGACGACCAGGTGCATAGCCCGAACGAGAAATTCGAGCTGCGCTGCCTGCACCGGGGCGCCCGCAGCCATGCCCGGATGCTGGCTGAATTCGCCCAAGGGCAGACGTCCGGCTAATTGCCGGGGAGAACCTTCCCCGGGTTCATCAGCCCGCGCGGGTCGAGCACCGCCTTGATCCCGCGCATCAGCTCCAGCGCAACCGGGTCCTTCAGCGCCTGCATGACATGCAGCTTCAGGCTGCCGATGCCATGCTCGGCGCTGAAGCTGCCGCCGAGCGCCACGGCAATCTCGTTCACCACCATGTCGGCGGCCCCGGCGCGGGCAATCCAATCCTCGCGTGAAACGCCCTCCGGCGCACGCAGGCTGAGGTGGATATTGCCGTCACCGGCATGGCCGAGCGCCAACATCCGCCCCTCCGGCCAGCGTGCGGCGAGGGCCGCCTCGGCGCGGGCGAGGAATTCCGGCACGGCGGAGAC
>JAQGIA010000507.1 GCA_028291445.1 Belnapia sp. | reverse complement strand
GGGTGCTGGGGCGGCTCGACCTCGCCGGCATTTTTCGGAGTTTCATGGCTGACCCGGCCGCTGCCCGGCCGGCCGCCGAGGCGCTGGCGGCGAGCCTGCCGCGGCTGCTCGAGAGCCTGGAGGATGGCCGGGCCAAGCGCCTGCTGGGCAAGCTGCTGCCGCGCATCGCCGGCGGCCCCGGCGGCGCCCGCATCCTGGCCCGCGCACTGCGCGCCCTGGTCGCCGGCGGCAAGCACCAGGAGGTCTTCGACCTGGCCATCACCCAGCTCCGCAGCATCCTCGCCAGCAAGGAAAGCCAGCTGCGGACGGCGATCGAGACCCGGGTCCGGGCCGAGGGCGGCGCGCTGGTCGGCTGGCTGGCGGGGGCGGCGGTGGCCCGGCGCATCCTGTCCACGGTGAACGGCGAGCTGGCGAAGATGGAGCCTTCCGACAGCGACCTGCGCGCCGCCTTCGAGGTCTGGCTGCGCGAGGAGATCGACCGGCTGGAAACCGACCCGGAACGCGCCGCCGCGGTCGGCCGGGCGCTGCGCCAGGCGGTGAGCCACCCCACGGTCGCCGCCTGGATCGAGGATATCTGGGCCCGGCTGAAGGCCGCGCTGGTGGCGGATGCCGGCAATCCGCAGGGCCGTACCGTGGCGCTGCTGGAAAGCGCCTTCGCCAATGCCGGCACCCTGCTGGAACAGGACCCCGTGGCGCGGGAGAAGCTGAACCGGGCGGTGGAAGGCCTGCTGGCGACCGTGATGCCGGCGGCGCGCGCCCAGCTCTCGGGTTTCATCGCCCAGGTGGTAGCCGGCTGGGACACCCGGCAGGTGACCGAGAAGATCGAGCTGCGGGTCGGCCGCGACCTGCAATACGTACGGATGAACGGCACGCTGGTGGGCTTCCTGGTCGGCGGAGCATTGTTCGCGCTGCTGACGGCGGCCTTCGGTCCGATAGCGTTCTGAAATGTTGCGCATGACACCGCGCTGTGGTACACATGAGGCATGAGGACGAACATCGAGATCGATGACGGGCTGATCGCGGAAGCGATGCGGCGCGGCGGGCATCCGACCAAGAAGGCCGCCGTCGAGGAGGGCCTGCGCCTGCTCGTCCGGCTTGCCCGGCAGCGGGAGGCGGCGGCGGCGCTCTGGGGCGGCGATCCCGCATGGAGCCTCGAAGCCCCCCGCCCTGGGCTGCATGAGGGCCAGGCGCCGCTCCGCTGATCGCGGTCGATACCAGCGTCCTGATCGACGTGCTGCGGCAGGTGGACAACCCGGCGGTGCGCGCCTTCCAGCACCTGGCGGGGACGGAACCGCTGGTGATCGGCGATATCGTGCTGCTGGAGGTCTTGCAGGGCGCTTCCTCCGAAGCGCGGGCGCGGGTGATCGAAGCCTGGCTGCGCGCCTTCGCCGTGGTGCCGATGCTGGATGATGCGCTGGCGGTCCGCGCGGCCGGGCATTACCGCCGGCTGCGGGGCCTCGGCATCACGCCACGCGCCACACCGGACCTCATCGTCGCCACCTGGTGCATCGCCAACAACGTGCCGTTGCTGCACCGGGACCGGGATTATGCCGCGATGGCGGAGCATTGCGGCCTGCCTGTCCAGCCGGTTTAACTCTTCCCCCGCCGCCTGCCAGGGCTAGATTGGTCGAATGACCATCGGCCTCTCCATCCTCGACCAATCGACCATCGCCTCCGGCCGCGGCCCGGACGAGGCGATCCGCGAAACCCTGGCGCTGGCGAAGCTGGCGGACGGTTGGGGCTATGGCCGCTACTGGCTCGCGGAACACCACAACAGCCAGTCGCACGCCGGCTCCGCGCCGGAGATGCTGGTGGCGGCCATCGCCGCGACCACGCGGCGGATCCGCATCGGCACCGCCGGGGTGATGCTGCCGCATTACGCCGCGCTGAAGGTGGCCGAGCAATTCAAGGTGGCGGAGGCCATCGCGCCCGGGCGGATCGACCTGGGGCTGGGCCGGGCGCCGGGCAGCGACGGGCGGACCGCCTTCGCGTTGAACCCCAATGCCAACGAGGCGGCCGACCGCTTTCCGCAGCAGGTGCAGGATGTGCTCGGCTGGCTGGGCGATGGGCTGGCGGAGAACCATCCCTTCAAGGCGGTGGCCGCGATGCCGGCGGTGCCGACCCGGCCGGAGGTCTGGATCCTCGGCAGCAGCGACTATGGCGCGCAGCTCGCCGCCTATTTCGGCCTGCCCTACTGCTTCGCGCATTTCATCGGGGACCGCGGGTCGGAGCAGGTGACGGCGCTGTACCGGGAGGGCTTCCGGCCGCAGCCCGGCGTCGCCGGCCGGCTGGTGGCGCCGCATTGCGCGCTGGGCGTCTTCGCCCTGACGGCGGAAACCGAGGCGGAAGCCTGGCGCCTGTACAAATCCCGCGAGCTGTGGCGGCTGTTCCGCGATACCGGGCGTTTCCCGCCGCTGCCGAGCGTCGCGGAGGCAGAGGCCTATCCCTATACCGCGGCCGAGCGGGATCACCTCGACCGCATCCGCGCCAAGGCCATCGTCGGCGCGCCGGAACAGGTCAAGGCCCGGTTGGAAGCGCTCGCCGCCGCGCATGGGGCGCAGGAGGTGGCGATCCTCAGCCCCTGCCATGACCCGGTGGCGCGGCGCCGCAGCTACCAGTTGCTGGCCGAGGCCTTCGGGCTGGGCAGCACGGCCCGGCTGGCGGCGGAGTAGCAGGCGGTCAGCCAGCAGGGATTACCAGCCTGGGTCAACCGGGCGGGAAATCCGGGCTGCGGCGGCGATGGCGGCGGCGGTGCGGCCGCCGGTGGTGCCACCAGTCGAGCACCGGGCCGACCCCCAGCAGCGGGGTCGCGGCCAGGGTTGCCAGGGCGAAGCCAGCCGCCCAGGGCTTGGACCCGAGCGCCAGGCTCAGCACGCTCAGCCCGGCCAGGCTGCCGGTCGCACCCGCGCCCAGGGCCGCCCAGGCCAGCAGCCCGCGATGCCGGGGGGAAAGCCACTCGGCCGGCGTGCCGGTATCGGTGCGGGGCAGGCCATCGGGCGGCACGTCGTAGAGCCGCGCCGGGTCGATCGTGAACTCCGGCGTGAACCTTGGCGTGAATCCGGGTGTGGACCCTGGGCGGTTACCCGGCATCGGCGCAGAACGTCAGCGGCCGTCAGCGGCGGAGGAAGACGAAGCGCACGGGTTGGCCGCCATTGGCCTTGCGCAGCCGCCGCATCCGCCACCAGAGCGAGACGAAGGCAATCAGCCCGGCACCGATCACCACCGGCAGCAGCAGGCCGACGAACAGGATCGCCAGCGCCACCACCACCAGCCCGGCGGCCGCCAGGGTGACCAGCAGCGCGACGCCGCCGACCCTGCCGAGAACCTGGTCGAGCCAGCCGCGCCGCGGCGGCACGGGGTCACGGAACTGCCCGTCCGCCGTCATATCGAGCACGGGGGGAGACGGGTCCGGGCCAGGCGGGCCGGGGCGCCGAAAATCATCCATGACCAGGGATGTTGCCCATCCCCGGTCCCGGTTCAAGCCCGGTTACTCGGGTCTTACAATCAGCGTGGTCCCATCCACCGCTTCGACCCGTACCTTGGTCGCCGTCTCCGGCACCTTCTGATCGCGCGGCAACCGGGCCTGCCATTCCGAATCGCCGATGCGGACCCTGAGGCCGGGGCCGGCGGTCTCGCCCAGCGGCAGCAGCATCCCGCTGCGGCCGACCAGGCCGGAGCCCGGGGTATTGAGCTGCGGATAGGGCCGGCGCCCCCGGCGCAGCCGCAGCGACAGCCAGATCCCGCCCGCCAGCAGCACCAGGAACAGTGCCACCGTCATCTCGAAGGAGGGAACGGTGGTCAGCAGCAGCAGGCCGGTGCCGATGGCGGCGATGCCGACCCAGAGCAGGAAGACCCCCGGCAGCGCCAGTTCCGCCACCAGCAGCAGCAGCCCGCCCAGCAGCCAGATCAGCCCCGGTTCCATGG
>JAQGIA010000488.1 GCA_028291445.1 Belnapia sp. | reverse complement strand
GGGAGGCCTCCTTCGGGGTTTATCTGTGCTGGGTCTTCGTCGAATTGGCGCTGGTGGCCGTGCTGCGGTTCAGCGATCCGGGCTTGGCCGGGCGCATCGGGCTGCTGTTGGGCGGGTTCCTGGCCAGCCTGGTCGCCGGCTGGCTGGCCTGGCGCTTCATCGAAGTGCCGGCTAACCGCTGGGTGCTGCGGCTGGGGGCGCCACGGCCGGCGCCGGAGGCCTTGGCGTCCCGCGGCTGAGGTCAGCGGTTGGCGAGAAAGCCGGGCGGGATCACATCCCCCCGCGGGGAGGGGTCATCCCCCGCCTGCAACCGCCACCAGCCACCATGGCTATAGGACCAGAGCGTCGCCGGCAGCCCAAGCTCGCGTAGGATCGGCAGGGACAGGGCCAGGTCGGCGGCCCAGGCCTGGCGGTTGGTCTCATGCCCCATGGCGCCGCCCAACTCGGCGAAGACCACGGGCAGGCGGTTGCGGTCCCGCCATTCGGCCACGGCGCGGAAGCGGGCGCCGAGCGCCGCGGCATCGCCACCCTGGTAGTCATGTGCCTCGGCGATGGTGCCGGGGTCGGCCGGAAGGCTGCACTGCACCAGGGACCGGGCGCTGCACCACTCATGGCCGCCCCACATCAACAGATGGTGCGGCGCGGCGCGGCGCATGATGCCGAGCAGCCGGTCGCGCATCGGCAGCCAGGTGGCGCTGTCGTCGAAGATCGGCTCGTTGAGCGCGGCCAGCACCACATTGGCCGGATCGCAGCGGGGGACGAAGAATTCGGCACGGGCCTGCAGCGCCGCCCAGTCGCGGGCTTCCCAGGGCTTCTTCTGGTAGAAGAAGTCCGCCATGCCGAGGAAGACCGGCACGCCGGCCGCAAGAGCATCCTGCACCGCCTCGGCGAACATGCCGGGGATTTCCATGCCCGACCCGGTCTTGCCGACCTCGGGCAGGAACAGCCGCGCATGGTCGAAGCCGGCGGCACGGAAGTCGCGCCACCAGCCGCGGCCGAGCCGGCGGGGCCGGTTGTCGCGGGCGACGGGAAACCAGCGTTCGAGATTGGCGCCCAGCTTGAGCCTGGCGAATTTCGTCCGCATCTGGACGAAATTTTCGGCTGCCGCGGCGGTGCCGGGCAGCAGCGCGGTGGGCAGGATGGCGGCTGCCGGCAGCGCCAGCAGGCCGCGGCGGGCCAGTTCGTGCTTCATCCCGGCAGCTTAGCCGAAGCGGAAGGAACCTGGGTCGGTCGGCACCGCGGCACTGGCCGGGGTCGCGGCCTGTTGTTCCTTCATCCTGGCCTCGACCTGCTTCAGCAGGGCGAGCAGGCTATTGGCCATGGAGGGCAACTGCGCCAGGGGAACCACCAGCAGGCCGGCCGGCATCGGTTTCCCGTCCGGTCCGGTCTGCGCCAGGGTCATCCGGGCGACGCCATAGGTCACGCTGGCATCGAGGATGCCATCGGCGAAGATGGTCGGGCCGATGATGGTGGTGCGGGTCTCGCTCATGCTGGTCTCCTGGGCGGCCGCCGGATCGCTGTTGCTCACGGAAAGCCCCTACTGCTCTCGGAAAGCCCGGTGGAAGCTGTCACGGATCGGCTGGGTAATGTACCGGAAGAAGCTCCGCTCGCCGATCTGCACATGCGCCTCGACCGGCATGCCGGGGGTCAGGAAGATGTTCGGCATGCTGGCCAGCTGCGCCTGATCGATCAGCACATAGGCGCGGTAGTATTGCTGCCGGGTCTGCTCGTTGGTGGTTACATCCGCCGCCACCCAGGTCACATGGCCGTGCAGATAGGGCACCAGCCGCTGCTTGAAGGCGGGCAGCCGGATTTCGGATCGCAGGCCGGGATAGACCACGTCAATGTCGTTCGGCTGGACATTGACCTCGGCGATCAGCCGGTCGTGCTCCGGCACCAGATCCATCACCGGGTCACCCGGCTTCACCACGGCGCCCAGGGTGAAGATGCGCTGATTCACCACCGTGCCATCGTCGGGCGCCACGATCTCCCGCCGGGTCATCACGTCGGAGGCGGCACGGAGCTTCTCCTCGGCTTCGGCCAGCTTGCCGCGGACGTCGCGCAATTCGAGCGAGTTGTCCTGCATCCGCTGCTCCTCGGTCTGCTGGATCTGCCGGCGGGCCTCGGCGATGGCGCCATTGGCGCGGTCGATCTGGCCGTTCAGATCCTCGATGCTGCCCTCGAGCCCGGCGAAGCTGCGCTGCAGGGCGAGCAGCTGCGGCAGCCGCTGCAGCCCCTGGCTCACCAGGGTGCGGGTCATCTCCTCCTCCTGCTTGATCAGCGTGAGCTGGCGGCGGGTGGAGACGAGCTGGCCGCGGGCCCCGGCGATGGTCGCCGTCTGCTGGGCGACCCGCGCCTCGAGCACCTGGACCTGGCTCAGCAGGCTGGCGGTCCGCGCCTCGAACAGGGCGCGCTGGCCGGCGATGGAATCGATGGCGCGCGGATGGGTGCTGGCGAGCAACTCGGGTGGGAAGGTGATGTCGCGCGCGCGGGACAATTCGGCGGTCAGCCTGGCGTCCTGGGCGAGCAGCGCCCAGCGCTGGGCGCGCTGGGTCTCGAGCGTCGCATCGGCCTGGATGTCGTCCAGCCGCATCAGCACCTGGCCCTTCGTGACCTTCGAGCCGTCGCGCACCAGGATCTCCCGCACGATGCCGCCTTCCAGGTGCTGGACGGTGCGCCGGCTGCCCTCGACCTTGATGACGCCGGGGGCGATGGAGGCTTCCGCCAGCGGGGCATAGACCGCCCAGGCGACGCCGCCGACGACGAAGACCAGGAAGACCAGCATCCCGAAGATGAGGGTGCCCCGGGTGCGGGGCGCCGGCGCATCGAGCAGCGGGTTGAAGGGGAAGGGCGGCAGGGTGGCGCCGGGGTCGCGGCTGCCGGGTACCAGGGCGCGGCCGGAGGCGACCGGAGCCAGGGCGGTCGACGGGGCTTCGATGGTGATGCTCATCGGGCGGCATTCCCTTCCAGGCGGGCCACGGGCGTGGCGCCGCTGGGCAGTTCGGCGGGGCGGGGCGGGGTCATCAGGCGCTTCAGCACCTCGGCACGCGGGCCGAACATCTCCATGGCGCCGTCCTTCAGCAGCAACACCTTGTCGACGCCCTGCACCAGGGTCGGCCGGTGGGAGACCAGGATGACCGTGGTGTTCTGCGCCTTCAGCCGCTCCAGCGCCTGGGTCAGCGCCGCTTCGGAATCGCCGTCGAGGTTGCTGTTCGGCTCGTCCAGCACGACCAGCTTGGGCCGGCCGAACATGGCGCGCGCCAAGCCGATCAACTGGCGCTGGCCGCCCGAAAGATACTGCCCGCCGTCACCGATTTCGGTTTCGTAGCCGCTCGGCAGGCGGAGGATCATCTCATGGCAGCCGGCGAGCTGCGCCGCCTCGTACACCGCCTCCGGCGTGGCCTCGGCCATGCGGGCGATGTTGCGGAAGACGGTGCCGTCGAACAGCTCCACATCCTGCGGCAGGTAGCCGACATGGCGGCCGAAATCCTCCCGCAGCCACTGGTAGACATCGGCGCCGTCCAGCCGCACCGTCCCGGCCGAGGCCGGCAGGGTGCCGATCAGCATGCGGATCAGCGTGGTCTTGCCGGCCGCCGAGGGGCCGATGATGGCCAGACTCTCGCCGGGGGCCAGGGCGAAATTGACGCCCTTGATGATCGGCATGGGCTGGCCGGGCATGCCGTAGGAAACCCGCTCGGCGGCGATGCGGCCGGTGGGCGGCGGCAGTGCGAGGCCGGGCGGGCGTAGCCGTGGCATGGCCAGGAAGGCGGTCAGCCGCTTCAGCGC
>JAQGIA010000428.1 GCA_028291445.1 Belnapia sp. | reverse complement strand
TGGAGGCGGAGCGGGCGGCGGGGCAGGTGCGCGGGCCGCTGCTTGGCATTCCCGTCGCGGTGAAGGATGTGATGGACGTGGCGGGGCTGCCGACCCGGGCGACTAGCCCGAGCCTGGCGGAGATCGCGCCGGCGACGGCGGATGCGACGGTGGTCGCGCATCTGCGGGTGGCGGGGGCGGTGATCCTCGGCAAGGTCCATACGACGGAATTCGCCTATTTCAATTCGCTGCCGCCGACGCGCAATCCCTGGGATCTGACGCGGACGCCGGGTGGCTCCTCGGCCGGGTCGGGGGCGGCGATCGCTTCGGGCACGGTGCCGCTGGCGCTGGGGACGCAGACGGCGGGCAGCGTGAACCGGCCGGCGGCCTATACCGGGGTCGGGGCCTTCAAGCCCTCGACGCTTGCCATCGGCGGGGTGGGGGTGGTGCCGCTGGCGCCCTCCTTCGACACGGTCGGGGCCTTCGGCGGCTCGGCGCAGGATGCGGCCTATTGCGCGGCGGGCTATGCGGCGGACCATCTGGGGCTGCGGGCGCCGCCGCCCACCAGGCCGCGCATCGTGGTGCTGGGCGACCCGATGGTGACGGCCAAGACCATGCCCGGCACGGCGGCGGCGGTCGCGGCCCTGGCGGCGCGGCTGGAGGCGGCGGGGCTGCATTGCCGCGGCGCGACCTCGCCGGTGCCGCTGGAGGCGCTGCTGGAGACCCATCGCGGGGTCATGGTGGCGGAGTTGGGCCGCACCCATGCACGGGCGCCGCGCGACCTGGTCTCGGCCCGCATCGCCGCGGATATCGAGGCGGGGCTGGCCACCAGCGAGGCCGACTACCACGCCGGGCTGCGGGCGCTGGCCGGCTTCCGCCGCGCCTTCTGGAGCGCCTTCGGGCCGGAGGATGTCTTCCTGTTGCCGGCCGCGCCGGATGTGGCGCCGGATGCGGCGACCACGGGCGATCCCTCCTTCGTCATTCCGCTGACCGTCCTCGGCGGGCCGATCGCCACCCTGCGGGCCGGGATGGATGGCGGAATGCCGGTGGGCGCCCTGCTGTTCGCCGCACCCGGGGCGGATGCGCGGCTGGCAGGCTTCCTGCTGTCCGACCTCGGCACCGAACTCGACCTTTGAACATGATCGCTTGCGGTGACCCGTCGAAAAGCGTGAATCATGCGAGACAACAACAAGCGAAAGCATGATCGGCGCATCGCTTTGCGCCGGTCATGGTTGAGGGGCTGTCATGCTGCTTTCGGTTCCGGTCAGCGATGCCGCGCCCTTCCGCGACGGCAGCGGCAAACCCGCGGTCGCGGCGCAGGCCGGGCAGGTGGTGAACGACATCGGCTTCCTGGTCATCACCGAGGCGCCGCCGGGCGAGGCGCCGAAATATCCGCCGGCCACCAGCGGCGAGCATCTGAGCAGTCAGTTCCTCCGCACCCAGGTGCAGGCGGCATGAGCGCCGAGCTTTGGCGGCTGGATGCGACGGCGCTGGGCGGCTTGCTCGATGCCGGAAAGGTCACGCCGAGCGCTTTGCTGGAAATCTCGCTGGCGCGGATCGCCGCTTTCCAGCCGGTGCTGAACGCCTTCACCCATGTCGATGCGGAGGGCGCCCGGGCGGCGGCTGCGGCGGCCGATGCGCGGCAGGCGGCGGGGGCGCGGCTGGGGCCGCTGGATGGCATCCCGGTCTCGGTGAAGGACAATATCTTCGTCAAGGGCATGCCGGCCTGCTGGGGCAGCCTGCTGTTCCGCGACCATATGCCCGAGCAGGATGATATCTGCGTCGAGCGGCTGCGGGCGGCCGGCGCGGTGATCGTCGGCAAGACCACCACGCCGGAATTCGCGCTGCAGGGGCGAACCGGGAGCCGGCTGTCCGGCATCACCCGCAACCCCTGGGACCCGGTGCTGACGCCGGGCGGTTCCTCCGGTGGGGCGGTGGCCTCGGTGGCGGCGGGGATGGTGCCGCTCGCGGTGGGCACCGATGCGGGCGGCAGCACGCGGATGCCGGCCGGCTATACCGGGCTGGTGGGGATGCGGCCCTCGACCGGGCGGCTGGCGCGGCGCTACGGCTTCCCGCCGATGGCGATCGACTTCCAGGCCATCGGGCCCTTTGCCCGGACGATGCGGGACATGGACCTGCTCTATGCCGTGCTGGCGGGGCCGGATGCGCGCGACCCCGCCTCCCAGCGCTTCCCGCCGGCGCCGGTGCTGGCACCGGTGCTGGGCGCGCGGCCGCGGATCGGCTGGTTCACCGCGATCGGGGCGGAGGGCGCGACGCCGGAAGTCGCCGCCGCGGTGCGCGGGGCGGTGGACCTGTTGGGCGGCGTGGCGACCGAGGTTGCCGCGCCTTACGATCTGGCGCTGCTGCGGGAGGTCTGGGGCACGCTGACCATGGCCGGCGCGGCCCGCGTCGCCGCGCGCTTTCCCGACCGTTGGCGCGAGGAGGCGACGGCGCAGATCCGCGGCCTGGCCGAACGCGGCATGGCGCTGCCGGCGACCGCCTATGTCGAGGCGATGGACCGGCTGGCGGTGTTCCGCTCCGGCGTGACGGCGCGCTGGGGCGATTACGACGCGCTGGTGATCCCGACCGGCGCGGCCCCGGCCTGGAAGGCCGAGGATGAGGCGCCACCTGGCCTGACACCCGCGACGCAGGGAATGTTCTGCGGCTGGGTGAATGCGGCGGGGCTGGCCTCGATCAGCATCCCCGGCACGCCGCATCCGGATGGCCGGCCGATCGGGGTGCAGATCGTGGCACCCTTCGGCGGCGATGCGGTGGTGCTCGAACTGGC
>JAQGIA010000424.1 GCA_028291445.1 Belnapia sp. | reverse complement strand
CCGCCCCCGCCGCGCCGCCGACTACATCGACCGCCGCTGGCTGGCCGCCGCCCGGGACTCGCTGCGATGATCGACTACGGCGACCGCGCCCGGCTCGGCCTGCTGGTCCCCTCCGGCAACCGCGTGGCGGAGCCCGAGCTGCAGGCCATGCTGCCGCCCGGCGTCACCGCCCTGGTCACCCGGCTCGAGCTGCGCGGCAGCTCCGAGCCCGAGCTGCTGCACATGATCGGCGCGCTGGAGCCGGCCGCGAGGCTGCTGGCCGATGCCGGGCCCGGGCTCATCGCCTTCCACTGCACCGCGGTCTCGACCTTCGCCCCGGCCATGGCCGCCGACATCTGCGCCCGGATCGAGGCCGCCGCCGGCATCCCCGCCTGCGCCACCGCGGATGGCATCCTCGCCGCCCTGGCACGGCTCGGAATCCGCCGGCTGCTGCTGGTGACCCCCTACATCGACGCGGTGCATGAGCGCGAGATCGGCTACCTCGCCAGCCACGGCATCGCGGTCGTCGGCGGCGACCGCATGGGCGTCGACAGCAATGCCGAGATGGCCGGCATCCCGCCCGCGGCCATCGCCGCCCGGGTCCGGGCCGCCGCCGCCGCCAGCTCCGCCAGCCGCCTGGGCGCCGAGGCCTGCTTCATCAGCTGCACCGCCATCCGCTCCGCCGGGCTGATCGCCCCGCTGGAGGCCGAGCTCGGCATGCCGGTGCTGACCAGCAACCAGGCAATGGCCTGGCACGCCACCCGCCGCCTCGGCCTGGCGGACACCGTTCCGGGATTCGGCCGGCTGATGGCGCTGTAACGGCTTGCCCCCGGGCGGCGGCCCCGTATCATCCGCCGCAATCCCGGAGGAAACCAAGCCATGAACCCGCCCACGAGGCGCAGCCTCGCCGCTGCCGCCGCCCTGTTCGCCGCCCCGGCGGTGCTGCGCGCCCAGCCGAAGACGGTCCTCCGCATCGGCTGGACCAGCGGCGACGGCGCGCAGGACCCCTATGCGGTCGGCGCCCGGGAATTTCAGAAGGCGCTTGGCGCCCGCGTCGGCGAGCGGATCGAGGTGCAGCTATACCCCAACCGCGCCATCGGCGACGAAAGGCCGCTGGTGGACGGCATGCGGCTCGGCACCGTCGACATGGGCGTCATCACCAATGCGGTGATCGCCCAGGTCGAGCCGGCCTTCCAGGTCAACGACATGCCCTTCCTGTTCAGCTCCGAGGCGCAGGGCCACCGGGTGCTGGACGGCGCCATGGGTCAGCAGCTGAGGCAACGGCTGGAGGCCAAGGGCATTGTCCCGCTCGGCTACATGGAAGGCGGCTTCCGCCACATGATCAACAACGTCCGGCCAGTCGTGCAGCCGGGCGACCTGCGCGGCATCAAGTTCCGCGTCCTGCAAAGCCCGATCTACATCGAGATGTACCGCAGCCTCGGCGGCAATGCGGTGCCGATGGCCTGGGGCGAGACCTTCACCGCGGTCCAGCAGGGCGCCATCGACGGGCTGGAGATCCCGCTCGGCATCATCGACCAGAACAAGTATTACGAGGTGACCAAGTATCTGTCGCTGACCGGCCATATCTATTCGATGATCGGCCTGCTGATCGCCAAGCGCAGCCTGGACCGGCTGCCGGCCGAGCTGAAATCCGCGGTGATCGAGGCCGGCGCCGAGGCGACCCGGGCGCAGCGCGCGAGCAACGGCGCGGCGACGGCGAAGCTGCGGGACAGCCTGGCCGGGCATGGCATGCAGGTCAACGAGGTGCCGGACAAGGCCGCCTTCCTGCGCGGCGTGCTGCCGATGTACGAAAGCTTCCGTGGCCAGATCGGCGCCGACATCATCAAGGAAGCCCTGGCGGCGGTCCAGTAGATGCGGGCATTCGGCGCCTTTACCGGCGTGGTCGCCTGGCTGACGCGGGCGAGCATCGGCCTCTCGGCGGTGTTCATGCTGCTCGCCATCGCCTACCAGGTCGTCATGCGCTACGTCTTCGGCGACACGCCTTCCTGGTCCGAGGAGCTGGCGGTGCTGCTGTTCAGCTGGTCGGTGCTCGGCGGCCTGGCGCTCGGCGTGCATGAGGGCTGGCATGTCCGGCTGACCCTGTTGCCGGATCTGCTGCCGGCGGGCCTCCGGCCATGGACCGAGCGGGCGACCGAGCTGGTCACCGCCGCGCTGGGCGTGTTCCTCGCCTGGTCGGGCTGGCGCTTCCTCGACCTCACCTCGGGCAGCACCTCGGCCGCCATCGGCTATCCCATCGAGGTCCTCAATGCCCTGGCGCCCCTCTGCGGCGGGCTGATGGCGATCTTCGCGCTGGACCGCGCGGTGCGTGGACCCACGAGCCAGCCGGACGTGGCTCTCGCATGACTCCCATTTCCTGGTGCCTGACGGCGGGCTTCGCCGGGCTGGTCCTGCTCGGCTTCCCCTTCGCCATCGCCATCGCCCTGGCGATCACCGCGGCGCTGCTGCTGGCCGATATCGAGCCGGCTTTCCTCGCCCAGGGGGTCATCAGCGGCAGCCAGCAATTCAGCCTGCTGGCCATTCCCCTGTTCATGCTGGCGGGCGAGCTGATGACCGCGGGCGGGCTTTCGCAGCGCCTCGTCGACCTCGCCGGGACGCTGGTGCGGCACCGGACCGGCGGCCTCGCCATGGTCGCGGTGCTGGCGGCACTGGTCTTCTCCGCCATCTCCGGCTCGGCGCCGGCGACCACGGCGGCGATCGGCACCATCCTGATCCCCGCCATGGCCGCGGCCGGCTACAGCCGCGCCTTCGCCGCCAGCATCGCGGTCAGCGCCGGCGTGCTGGGGCCGCTGATCCCGCCCTCCATCGCCTTCGTCATCTGGGGCATCATCGCCGAGCAATCGATCAGCCGGCTGTTCCTCTCGGGCATCGTCCCCGGCATCACGCTGGCCATCGGCCTGCTGGCGATCTGCTGGCTGCATGCCAAGCGCAACAACGTCCCCCGGCTGCCGCGCGCCTCGATGGCCGAGACCTGGGCCGCCTTCCACCAGGGCAAGTGGGCGCTGGCCTCGCCGCTGGTGGTGCTCGGCGGGATCTATGGCGGCATCTTCACCCCGACCGAGGCGGCCGCCGTCTCCTGCGTCTATGCGTTGGTCATCGGCCTGTTCGTCGAGCGCAAGCTGAGCCTGCCGGCGCTGCCCGGCATCGTCGCCAGCGCCATGCGGACCAGCGGCATCGTCTGCGCCATCATCGCCGTCTCCACCGGCTTCGGGATCCTGGTCGCGCAGGAACAGATCGCCACGCGCTTCGCCCATTGGATGGCCGACAGCATCGAGCAGCGCTGGCTGGCGCTGGCCTCGCTCAACATCGCCTTCTTCCTGCTGGCGGCGGTGATGGACGAGATCGCCATCATGGTCATCCTCGGCCCGATGCTGATCGCCATCGCCAACCGCTTCGGCGTCGACCCGATCCACTTCGGCGCCATCATCGTCACCAATGTCTCCATCGGCATGGCGGCACCGCCGATCGGCTATTGCCTGTTCATCGGCATGGCGATCAGCAAGCTCACGCTCGGCCAGATCTCGCGCGCCATCTGGCCGCAGATCCTGGTGATGCTCGCCGTGCTGTTCCTCACCACCTATATCCCGGGCTTCGCGCTGATGCTGCAGCCCGCGGGGAGATGAGCGTGAATCACCCCCCCCTCTTGGAACCATTGTTCGATCCGGCCGACTTCCGCATCCCCGCCGGCATCGCCCATGTCTGCGCCGGCGGCGAGACCGCCTTCCTGCACCGCCACGACGCGGCCCTGTCCCGTTACGCCGCCGACAAGAGCAACGGCAGCCATGGCCGCCATGCCCAGGACGCGGAGGTGCTGCGCGCCCGCAGCCTGCTCGCCGAAAGCTGGGGCGTCGAGCGCGGCGATATCGGCCTGGTGGCGAATGTCGCCGAGGGCATGTCGATGCTGGTCGAGAGCATCGACTGGCGGCAGGGCGACAACATCGTCGTCGACCCGGATGAATATCCCTCGCTGGTGGCACCCATCGCGTTGCAGCGCCATCCGCATATCGGCATCCGCTATGCCCGGGCCGGCGATGCCGCTGCGCTGGCCAAGGTTGTCGATGCGCGGACGCGGCTGCTCGCCGTCTCCCAGGTGTCCTACCTCACCGGCGAGCGCTACGACCTCGCTGTGATGCGAGAGGTGGCGGATCGGGTCGGCGCGCTGCTGGTGGTGGATCATACCCAAGCCGCCGGCTACTTGCCGATCGACCCGCGCATCGCCGATTTCGCCTTCGCCGCCACCTACAAATGGCTGCTCGGCATGACCGGCACCGCGGTCGCCTATTGGAACCGCGCACGCCAGCCGGATTGGGCGCCGAGCACCGCCGGCTGGAACTCCATCCAGGGCCTCGGCGCGCCGGATTACGCCGCCGGGCTGCAACTGGTCCCCGATGCGATGCGCTTCGCCCGCGGCAATCCGGGCCATGCGGCGGTCTATGTGCTGGCCTCGGCGCTCGACTACCTCGGCGGCTTTCCCGCAGGCGCCGCGCTGGCGCATGTGCAGTCGCTGACCGCCGCATTGCACGCCCGGCTCGCCGAGGCGGGCATCGCCAGCACCACCCCGGCCGATCCCGCGCGGCACGGCGCCAGCGTCTGCATCGCGCTTCCCGGCGCGGCGGCGCTGACCGAGGCGCTGGTCCGCCACGGCGTCTGGGCCTGGAACGGGCGCGGCCGCATCCGCTTCAGCTTCCACGGGTATAATTCCATGGCCGATGTGGATCGCATCATGGCGGCGCTGCGGGCGGAGTGGCGGCCATGAGCCTCGCCCGCCGGACGCTGCTGGCCGGCCTCGCCCTCCCGGCGATAGCGCGGGCGGCCTTCCCCGACCGCCCCATCCGCCTGGTGGTACCCTATGGCGGCGGCGGCCAGACCGATATCGTCAGCCGCGTCACCGCCGATGCGCTGACCCGCGCCCTGGGCCAGCCGGTGCTGGCCGACAACCGCCCGGGTGGCGCCGGCAATACCGCGGCCGAAGCCGTCGCCCGTGCCCCGGCCGATGGCCATACGCTGCTGGTGGCGACGGCCGGCACCAACAGCGGGCTGAACGCGCTGCTCTACAAGCAGCTCGGCTATGACTGGCAGGCGGATTTCACCCCGGTCGGGCATTTCTGCTCCACCTTCAACGTGCTGCTGGTGCATAATTCCATCCCCGGCGCCGATTTCGCCGAGGTCGCCGGCTGGATCCGCGCCAATCCCGGCCGCTTCACCTTCGCCTCGGCCGGCGTCGGGGCGAATACCCACCTCATCATGGAGGATATCGGCGCCCGGCTCGGCCTCGAGATGGTCCATGTGCCCTATCGCCAGAGCACCCAGGCGATGACCGACCTGCTGTCGGGGCGCATCCACGCCCGCTGCATGGGCCTGCCCGAGGGCGCCACGGTGAAGGACCAGCC
>JAQGIA010000450.1 GCA_028291445.1 Belnapia sp. | reverse complement strand
GGCTGATCCCGGCGCTGGGCCGGCTGCATGCCGCGCTCTGGCAGCGGTCGGAGGAATGGGCCGGCATCATCAAGATCGGCCGCACCCATCTGATGGACGCGGTGCCGGTCACGCTCGGCCAGGAATTCGGCGGCTGGGCGCGGCAGGTGGAGTTGGGCATCGAGCGGCTGCGGGGCGTGATGCCGCGGCTGCTCTCGGTCCCCCAGGGCGGCACCGCGGTCGGCACCGGCCTCAACCGCCACGCCGATTTCGACCGCGTTTTCTGCGAAATCCTGGCCGAGCGCGCCGGCCTCGCCTTCACCCCGAACCCAAACAAGTTCGAGGGCATGGGCGCCCATGACGCCTTCGTCGAGCTGCAGGGGGTGATGAACACCATTGCCGTCTCGCTGAACAAGATCGCCAACGACATCCGCCTGCTCGGCAGCGGCCCGCGCTCCGGTTTCGCCGAGCTGGTGGTGCCGGCGGACGGGCTCTCCAGCAGCATCATGCCCGGCAAGACCAACCCGACCCAGTCCGAGGCGATGACCATGGTCGCCGCCCAGGTCATGGGCAATACCACCACCGTCACCATCGCCGGCGCCCAGGGCCACCTGGAGCTCAACGTCTTCAAGCCGGTGATCATCTTCGCCGTGCTGCAGTCGGCGACCCTGCTGGCCGATGTCGCCGAGAGCTTCGCCGAGCACATGGTCCTGAAGCTGGAGCCGAACCGCGAGCGCATCGCCGAGAACCTGGCGAAGTCGCTGATGCTGGTGACCGCGCTGAACCCGCGGATCGGCTACGACAAGGCCGTCGCCATCGGCAAGAAGGCACTGGCGGAGAACCTGACCCTGCGCGATGCGGCAGAGAAGCTCGGCTTCGTGACGCCGGAGGATTTCGACCGCTGGGTGCGGCCGGAGGATATGGTGGCGCCCGGGGCCTCGCTTGACGGCTAGGCCGGGCCATCTGCGCAAACGCAGCTTCCAGCTTGCCGGGCACCGGACCTCGGTGGCGCTGGAACCGGAATTCTGGGCGGTGCTGGAAGCGGTGGCGGCGCGGCGCGGGCAGAGCCTGGCCGGGTTGGTGACCGGCATCGATACTGCGCGGGTGGTCGCCGACCAGCCGTTGGCCAGCGCGCTGCGGGTCTTCGCCCTGGCGGAGCGGGGCTGAACGCCGCTCGCCAAAGCCCAGCGGCAGGCACCGGCCGCTACCTCGGAATGCGCCCTATCGCGTGGTTTGCGCCGGGGCGGAAATCCCGCCGCCACCCCCGCCGCCGCCGCTCGACAGGGTAGCGGCCAGAACGGCGGCCAAAATGCCCAGAGGCAGCGCTGCCAGCAGCGGCGAGACGTCCGGGCGATTGGTCTCTGCCACCAGTGCCGGCGGCATCGCCCGGCGCGGCCGACGGAGCAGCGGTGCGGTGGCGATGGGCGCCGCGCCGCGTGGGGCGATGACCACGCCGGCCTCCGCCGGCACCACCACAGCGGTCTGCTGGGCCTTGGCCGGAGCAATCACGGCTGCGGCTGGCAGGGCCAGCAGCGCGACCGGCAGTATTATGATTCGAAATCGCATCATTTTGCTATTTGGGCGCGCCGGCGTGACGGCCGCAAGCCTATTCAGCGGCGTCCGAGCATCGACCGCGCGATGATGAGGCGCATGACCTCGTTGGTGCCCTCGAGGATGCGGTGGACCCGGAGGTCGCGGACAATCTTCTCGATCCCGTATTCCGCCAGATACCCATAGCCGCCGAGCAATTGCAGCGCGTCATCGGCCACCCGGTGGCAGGTATCCGTCACGAAGCGCTTGGCCATGGCGCAGAAGGCGGTGGCGTCGGGGGATTTGGCGTCGAGCTTGGCGCAGGCCCGCCACAGCAGGGTGCGGCTGGCTTCCAACTCGGTCCGCATATCGGCCAGGCGGAACTGGGTGTTCTGAAAATCCGCCAGGGGACGGCCGAAGGCGTGGCGTTCCTGGACATAGGCCAGCGCCTTGTCCATTGCCGCCTGGGCACCGCCGAGCGAGCAGGCGGCGATGTTCAGCCGGCCGCCATCCAGCCCGGCCATGGCGAAGCGGAAGCCCTGGCCCTCCTCGCCGAGCAGGGCGCTGACGGGGACCCGGGCATCCTCGAAGACCAGGGCGCGGGTCGGCTGAGCGTTCCAGCCCATTTTTTTCTCGTTGGCGCCGAAGGACAGGCCCGGGGTGTCCTTCGGGATCAGCAAGGCGGAGACGCCGCCGGGCCCCTCCCCGCCGGTACGGACCATGGTGAGATAAAGGTCCGATACGCCGGCACCCGAGATGAATTGCTTGCTGCCGTTCAGCACGTAGTGGTCGCCATCCCGGACCGCGCGGGTCCGCAGCGCGGCGGCGTCCGAACCGGAACCCGGCTCGGTCAGCGCATAGCTGGCGATGGCGCGCATGGGGATCAGCTCCGGCAGCCAGCGCTCCCGCTGCGCGTCATTGCCGAAGCGGTCGATCATCCAGGCGACCATGTTGTGGATGGAGAGATAGGCGGAGACAGTGGGGCAGCCCATCGCCAGCGCCTCGAAGACCACCGCGGCATCGAGCCGGGTCAGGCCGGCGCCGCCGCTCTCCTCGCGGACATAGAGCGCGGCCATACCCAGGCCGGCGGCGGCACGCATGGCCTCGATCGGGAAGTGACGGGTCTGATCCCATTCGATCGCATGCGGAGCCAAGTTATCGAGCGCAAAGCCGAGGGCGGTTTCGCGCAATGCGCTGGCGGCCTCGGGCAGCTCGAAGGCTGCGGAACCCGGATCGGCGGGCTGGGTGTCGAGGGGCATGGGTTCCTCCAGGCGGCCGTTGCGGGCAGGCGGGCCTTGGCCGGTTCATGCGGCCGTGGCCCGATCCTACGCCATCCGGCCCGGCGGCGGAATCAACCTGTCGCGCCGTTGCCGTGCCGGCGGTCCGTCATTCGGCCCAGGCCGGCGGCCGGTCCAGCCCCCGCTGCGCCCAATAGGCTGGCGAGCCGTGCTGCGCCTGTGGCACCCCGGAGGAAACGACCACGATCGGCAAGGGCGGCTCCACCCCTGCCTGCAGCAGGATCATCTCGCGCCCGTAGTAGCGGATGCCGGGGTCGAACAGGGTGATCAACTCGGCTTCCCAGGCGCCGCTTCGCATCCGCTGGCCATAGAGATGGTACTTGTCGCCGGCGAAGGGGCCCCAGGACACGGCGACCGACATGTGCATCCCGAAGTAGCGCTCATATTTGTCGGGATGGATGCCCTTGTCGACCACCAGGGGCGAGGCGGGATCATCGACGCAGGCGACGAAGTCGCGGATCCGACCGGCCTCCCGCGGATGGCACCAGAGGCGCGCCCGCGGCAGCTTGCCCAGCATGACGACGATTTCCCGCCGCGAGGCACGAGTTGCGCCGCGGGTTTCCGTTGCGGGATAGATGTTCTTGTTGTTGTCTGGATCGTCCCAGCCGCCGGCAAAACTGATGTCGCCCATGTCGCGCTCCCACTCCACAGCTTGGCGACCCAGGATGCCGGAGACTGTTCCCGTCTCGTTACGACCCCTGCCGAGACCGGTGACGGTCGCT
>JAQGIA010000418.1 GCA_028291445.1 Belnapia sp. | reverse complement strand
GCGCCCCCGGTCCGCGGCACGCCCGCGTGCTCCGGGCCGCGCGTTTCGGGCGGCACTGCGATCCCGTCGGATGGATGATGCGAGTTCGCCATGCACCAGCCGCCAGCCTGGCGCGATGGCGGCCGGTGCATGGCGCGACCGCTGCGCTGGACGCGGCCGGCCGGCTGATCCTCGGCGATACGCCGGCCTATGACTGGCCGCTCCTTGGCGGTGCCGATCCGGGCTTTTGCGAGGCCCCAGTCGGATCACGCTGGCGCCGTCCCGGCACGCTGCGCCAGACGGATGCGATCACGGCCGCCAAGCTCGCCACCATTGAGGATATCTGGCGGCTGGAGGTCTCGGGCGGCGGCGCCTGGGTCGCCGGCATCGTGGCATGATCGCTGCATAGCCGGCACGATGCCGGCGACAGCAGGGGGGGCGGCATGCAGCGCAGCATCGGGCGACGCGGGCTTTGGGCCATGGGCGCGGCCACCCTGCCGCTATCCGCCATGGCGCAGGCCCCTTCAGTACCCGCCCCCTGGCCCTCCCGCCCCATCCGCATCATCGTCGCCTGGCCGGCCGGCGGCAGCACGGATGCGGTGATGCGCCTGCTCGCCGCGCCGATGCAGGCGGTGCTGGGCCAGCCGGTGATGATCGAGAACCGGGCCGGCGCCTCCGGCTCGATCGGCGCCGCGGCGGTCGCCCAGGCGGCGGCGGATGGGCTGACGGTGCTGGGCGATGCCTCCTCCCAGGTGGTCAATCCGGCGCTGATGCAGGGGCTGCCCTTCGACTACGTCGGCGGCTTCGCCCCGGTGACCCAGCTCTGCATCGCCCCGGCCATGCTGCTGGTCCGCGCCGAGGATGGGCCGGCCGACCTCGCCGGGCTGGTCGAGCGGCTGCGGCGCCAGCCGGGCGCGCCCTATTCCTCCTCCGGCATCGGCGCCGCGGCGCATCTCACCTCGGCGGCGCTGCTGCGCCAGATCAACGCCAGGGAGCCGGGGATCGCCGCCACCCATGTCCCCTATCGCGGCAGCCCGATGCAGGTGCAGGCGGTGCTCTCCGGCGAGGTGGTCTTCACCTTCTCCACCGTCCCGGCCGCCGCCGGGCTGGTGCGGGACGGCCGGCTGCGGGCGCTGGCGGTTTCCTCCGCCCAGCGCCTGCCCGGCTTCCCCACGGTGCCGACGGTGGCCGAAAGCGGCTTCCCCGGTTTCGCCATGACCGAGTGGCTGGCCTTGTTCGTCCCCGCCGGCACGCCTGCCTCGGCCATCGCCCGGCTGGCCGAGGCCGCCCATGCCGGCCTCGCCGATCCTGAGATTCGCCGCCGCCTTGCCCTGCTGGGGATGGAACCGGTGGGCGGCGGCCCCGCCGCGCTGGCCGCCTTCCTGGCGGAACAACGGCCGCGGATGGCCGCGCTGATCGCCGCCGAGGGGATCCGGCTCGATTGAAACCTGGCTATCGGCTGCCCGCATGGGTTGCCGCAGCGACAGACGCACCCCCAACTAGGGAACCCATCCGCAGCCTTGCGTTGAGCATGGGATGACCGACATCAACCCGATTGCATCGCACATGGCATTCCTGGTGCTGGCGCTGCTCGCCGCCACGGTCGCCGGCCTCGCCGCCGCCCGGGCACTGCTGCCCGAGCCCCTCGCCCTCAACCTCGGCGCGGCGGTTTTCCTCGGCCAGTTTCTCGGTTTCGTCGCGCTGGCCGCCTGCGGCCTGCCGACCACCTTGGCGCAGGGCGCGGCGCTCGGCCTCGGCGTCGCCGCCACCCTCACCGATCCAGCCTCCGGCTGAACCGGCGTCGGACCATGAGCGGCGCCGACGGAAGCGCCTCCCATGGTTCAGGCTTTGTTTTATTGCGCGATTCACGCGTTCCGGTGATCTCACCGCAAGCGATCATGCTCCAGGTCAGGCCCCCAGCGTCTCGCGATAGGTGCTCGGCACCATGTCCTTCACCTGCCGTGCCCGTTTTTCCAGCCAATAGGCCTGGGGCGGCGGGACCAGGGCGAATTCCGGGTCGACCCCCAGCTTCTGCGCCGCATCCATCGGCCAATTCGGGTTGTACAGAAGCTCCCGCGCCAGGGCGATCAGATCCGCCTCGCCGCGCTGCAGGATACCCTCTGCCTGGTCGGCATGTACGATCAGCCCGACCGCCATGGTCAGGATATCGGCCTCGCGGCGGATCTTCGTCGCATAGGGCACCTGGTAGCCATAGGTGATCGGCCCGGCGCTCACCACCGGCGCGCCGCGCATCCCGCCCGAGGAGCAATCGATCACATCCACCCCCTTCGGCTTCACAAGTGCCGCCAGGCGCGACGAGGCATCCGGGTCCCAGCCCGCGTCGTCATCCACCGACAGCCGCAGGAACAGCGGCTTATGCGCCGGCCAGACCGCCCGCACCGCCTCGACGATCTCGAGGCAGAAGCGCATCCGGTTCAGCTCGGACCCGCCGTAGTCGTCGTTCCGCAGGTTGCTGAAGGGCGAGAGGAATTGGTGGATCAGGTAGCCGTGCGCGCCATGGATCTCGAGCACCTCGAACCCGGCCCGGTCGGCCCGCGCCGCCGCCGCGGCCCAAGTCCCGACCAGCGTCTGCACCTCCGCCCGCGTCAGCCCGCGCGGCACCGGGTCGCTGTCCGGGCTGTTGACCGCCGAGGGCGCCACCAGCTCCCACTCTTCCCAGGGACCGGCCTCGGCTTCCACCGCCGCGGTGCGGACCAGCGGCCGGCCGCCTTCCCAGGGGCGGAACCGCCGTGCCTTCCGCCCGGAATGGCCGAGCTGGATGCCCGCGACCGAGCCATGCGTCTTGATGAAGGCGACGCAGCGCGCCAGCCCCGGGATATGCGCATCATCCCATAGCCCGAGGTCGCCCATGGTGCCGGCGCCGCGCCGCTCCACCTTAGTGCTCTCCATGATGACGAGGCCCGCCCCGCCGGCGGCGTAGCGCCCGGCGTTCATCAGGTGCCAGTCGGTGGCGAAGCCGCGCAGCGCGGCATATTGGTGCATCGGCGCCACCACGGCGCGGTTCTTCAGGGTTACCCCTCGGATGGTCATGGGGGTGAACAGCAATGGCGCGGCCATGGGCAGGCTCCCTTCGGTCTCTTGCGGGCCATGCTACAGGCCGCCGCCGCTTTGGGAACCAGCGGCACCGGCGGCGCGTCCCGCTGCGGCGACAGGATGCGACGACAACAGGAGGCAACCGCATGCGCGATGAACGACGGGTGGCCCTGGTGACCGGCGGGGCGCGGGGGATCGGCCGGGCGGTGGCGGCCAGGCTGGCCGGCGACGGCTGGCGGGTGGTCGTCGCCGACCGCGACTTGGCCAGCCCCGCCTTGGCCGCCCGCGGCATCGCCTGCGACGTCGCGGACGAGGCCGCCGTCGCGCAATTGATCCAGGGCATCGCCGCCGAGGAGGGCCGGCTCGATGCGCTGGTCTCGAACGCCGGCTTCATGATCCGCAAGCCGCTCGCCGCGCTGAGCCTGGCCGAATGGCAGGCGGTGCTCGGCGCCAACCTCACCGCCACCTTCCTGCTGGTGCGCGCGGCGGAACCCCTGCTGCGCGCCGCGCGCGGCGCCGTCGTCACCATCGCCTCGACCCGCGCCCGGCAGTCGGAGGCCGATACCGAAAGCTACAGCGCCAGCAAGGGCGGGCTGGTGGCGCTGACCCATGCGCTGGCGGTCAGCCTCGGGCCGGAGGTCCGGGTCAATTGCGTCAGCCCCGGCTGGATCGACACCAAGGGCGAGGCCGCGGCGGGGAGCTTGCGGCCGGTGGACCATGCGCAGCACCCGGCCGGGCGGGTCGGCCGGCCGGAGGATGTGGCCGGGCTGGTCGCCTGGCTGGTCGGGCCGGAGGCCGGCTTCGTCACCGGCGCGGAATTCGTCACCGATGGTGGCATGACCCGCAAGATGAGCTACGCGGAATGACGGTTCGCTAACCAGCGCGGCGCCAGACTGCGACCTTGTGTGCAGCCGGCGGCGCGATGGGAACAGGCAGATGAAACTCGGATACAGCCCCAATGGGGAGGCTTTCGTGGCCGGCTACGACCCCGGCGACATGGTGATGCTGGTGGCGCAGGAGGCCGGCGCGCTGGGCCAGGGCCGCTTCGGCGATTGGGGCAAGGTGAAATCGGTCGATGCCGCCGGCATGCTGACCATCGTCGTCGCGGGTTATTCGGTGCCCAGGGGAGCGCCGCTGGCCATGCTCTCGGACATCCCGGCCCGGCGGGTGAAGCCCTGCACCGCCAAGGGGGAGGTGACGATCCTGCCGCACCAGGTCAATTCGGAGAAGCTCTGGGACCACGCCCGCCCCGGCGGCGGCGAGCGCCGCCAGCGGCTGTAGCGCAGCCGGGCGGTTGCCGCCTTCATTCTCTGGGCGGTTGCCGCCACGGCGCCGGTGGGCGAAGCTGACCCCAAGGCCCGAGGGGAACCGCGCCATGCTCGACAATCCGCCGCTGCTGACCATCCACCGCGGCCATCGCCGGCCGTCCGCCGCCCTGCTGGAACGCTTCCGCGGTGCCCAGACCTCGCATCTGGTCGATGCCATGGAGGGACGCGGCGCCATGGACTGGCAGATCAAGCCGCTCGATCCCGGCTGCGCCGCCTTCGTCGGCCCGGCGCTGACCGTCTTCGCCTATCCCGCCGATATCGTCGGCGTCTATGGCGCGATGGGCGAGGCCAAGCCGGGCGACGTGGTGGTGGTGGCGAACGACAGCTATCGCGGCGCCGCGGTCTTCGGCGACATCGTCGCCGGCATGATGAAGAACATCGGGATCGCCGCCTTCGTCACCGAGGGGCTGGCCCGCGACAAGGCCGGCATCCTCGCCGTCGGCATGCCGGTCTTCGCCGCCGGCATCGTCCCCACCTCCCCCGCCGGCAATGGGTCGGGGGTGGTCGGCGCCCCGATCGTCTGCGGCGGCCTCGCGGTGACATCCGGCGATATCATCGTCGGCGACGCCGATGGCGTGGTGGTGGTGCCGCTGGACCGCGCCGAGGCGGTGCTCACCGCGCTGGAGGCGGTCCGCGCCGCCGAGGCCAGGACGATCGCCGCGGTCGAGGCCGGCGCCACCGGCAACGACAAGCTGAAGCGCCTCATGGCGGAGGCGCGGGTGATCGAAGCGGGCTGACGCGTCAGCCGCGCCGGAACACGAACAGCGCCCCCGCCACCGGCTTGCCCCGCTCCAGCCGCAGGCCCGCCGCCTGCCGGGCGATTGGCGAAAACCCCGCCGCCGCCGCATCCGCCACCACCCGGTCCGGGTCGTGCCGGAAGCGCAGGCTCTCGCCGAGCGCGAAGGGCGCCCCCGCCGCCGCTTCCACCGAGAAGGCGGCGAGCCCGCCCGGCGCCAGGGCGGCGGCCATGGCGGCCAGCGCCGGCCCCAGCGCGCCGAGGTAATTCAGCACATCGGCCGCCGCCACCAGGTCGTATTGCCCGGGCGGCTGGGCCGGCAGCCAATCCAGCAGGTCCGCCTCGTGCAGCGCGTCGTAGATCCCGCGCCGGCGCGCCTCGGCCAGCATCCGGGGCGAGAGGTCGAGCCCTTCCAGCCGCCGCGCATAGGGCGCCAGCGCCGCGCCGGACAGGCCGGTGCCGCAGCCGAGGTCGAGCACCCGCAGCGCCCGGGCCGGCGCCACCCCCGCCTCGGCCAGCAGCGCCGCGAGCAGCGCCGGGGTGCGGTAGTCCAGCGCGCCGACCAGCTCCGCCTCGAAGCGCGGGGCGAATTGATCGAACAGATCCCGCACGTAGCCGGCCGGGGCACGCTCGGGCGCCGCCCCCGCCGGCAGCACGCCGCCGCCAAGCGCCGCCAGCAGGAATCGCGCCTGCTCGGCCAGCGGCGAGGCCGTCGGGGCAATCGCCAGCGCACCCTCTGCGGCGGCGACCGCGCCCGGGCCATCGCCCGCCTCCC
>JAQGIA010000449.1 GCA_028291445.1 Belnapia sp. | reverse complement strand
CGCGGCCGGATCGGTGGTGCGCAGCCCGGCGACGCGGTCGCCCGCCGAGGTGGCCAGCACCGGCAGCCGCCGGGCCTGGTCGCGCAGGCTGGGCAGCCAGCGCAGCGCGGCGCGGCTGGCATCCTCGTAGCGGGCCTGCTGGAACAGCGCGTCCAGCGCGGTGCCGTCGCGCGCCAGCCGGCGGCGATCCTCGGCGAGGCTGGCGGTATCGCCGACGAGGGCATTGGCGGCCAGCCGGGCGAGGTCGGCGGTCCAGGCCTCCAGCCGGCGCAGCAATTGCGGCGCGGCGGGGCTGGGCAGTAAAATCGCATGCAGGGCCCAGGCGCAGGCGATACCGAGGCCGATCTCCTGCACCCGCAGCACCGCCGTCTCGAAGATCGCTTCCGGTGCCTCGACCGAGGGGAAGCCGATGATGGCCGCGGTATAGCCGGCGAGGATGAAGCCATAGCTGCGCGGCGTGGGGTCCAGCAGCGAGGCGGTCACGCAGGCCCCGACCCAGCAGGCGAAGGCCAGCACCAGCAGCGGCGGCGCGTCGACCAGGTTGGGCACCGCCAGGACGGCGACCGCCGCGCCGGCCAGGGTGCCGCCCAGGCGCCACAGCGCCTTGGCCCGCAGCGCCCCGGCCGAGCCCTGGGCGGTGATATAGACCGTTGTCGCCGCCCAATAGGGCCGTTCCAGCCCGGTCTCGAAGGCGATGAACAGCGCCAGGGCCGCGGCGGCGAAGGTAACCAGGGAAAATAGCCAGGCCTGGCGCCCGGGCAGCCAATTTCCCATGCCTCGCCCCGCCTTTGCCTCCGCCTTGGCGCATCATTACCCGGGAATGCGCCACGGGCGCATCCCGGAATTGGCTCTCAATCCGCTTCGGGCACCGGCACGTCGAAGCCGTTCAGCGTGGTGGAGACCATGCAGTACAGCCCGACCAGGTAGATCAGCTCCGCCGCGCCATGCTGGCCGAAGGTCGCCACCGCTTGGCGGTACGTCAACTCCGGCAGCACCCCGCCGCCGACCAGGGCGGAGGCGACGTCATAGGCGATGGCCTGGTCGCGCGGCAGGTCGCCCGGCCGCTGCCCGGCGACGATGGTCGCCAGGGTGTCGTCGGACAGGCCGCGGTGCTCGGCGGCGATGACATGGGCATAGAGCTCATAGGCCGAGTGGAAATGCGCCCCGGTGACCAGGATCGCCACTTCCCGCACCGACCGGGGCAGGCTGGGTGCCTCCGACATGGCCTTGGTCAGCTCCCAGACCGGGCCGCCCATCTTGGGCTCGTGCAGCCAGGGATTCCACGGGCCGAGCAGGGCGCCATCGGCGCCGATGGTGGCGAAACCCTTGAAATTCTTCTCGATGCCAGCGCGCATGTCGGCATAGAGCGGCTTCTGTTCGTCGCTCAGTTCCTCGGGCTTGATGAGGGGCAGGCGCATGGCGTTTCCTTCGCTTGGGACGTGGGCTTCGGGCATGGTGCCCGCCAGGGTATGAGGCTGCCTGAACGCGCCAGCCGGGCCGCCGCCGCATGGCCGGCGGATTACTCCGCCGCTGCCCGAGCGGCCTCGGGCACCATCAGCCCGACCACTTCCTCGGTGCTCACCACGTCGCAGAAGATATTGGCCAGGTTGGACAGGCTGGCGTTGTGTTCCTGGTCCGAATGGGCGGCATTGCCATCGGTGACGAAGAACACCCGGTAATCCAGCATCATGGCGTCGCGCGCGGTGCTTTCGCAGCAGACGTTGGTGACGGTGCCGGTGATGATCAGCGTATCGATCGCGCGACGTTTCAACTGCGCATGCAGGTCGGAGGAGCCCTGGATGAAGGCGCCGAAGCGGGACTTGCGGATGGTGAGGTCGCCCGGCAGCACCTCCAGCCCCGGCCAGAGCGCATGGCCGAAATTCCCCGGGGTAAAGGCTTCGATCATCGCCGCCCGGCGCAGCGGATTGACGAAATTATCGTAGAAGGCCGACCAGCCGGACACCGCCGCGGGGTCCGC
This sequence comes from Belnapia sp., assembly GCA_028291445.1. GTDB lineage: Bacteria > Pseudomonadota > Alphaproteobacteria > Acetobacterales > Acetobacteraceae > Belnapia. Next base: position 4,490 of record JAQGIA010000449.1, on the reverse strand, counting down.
GGTGTGCTGGAGATAGACCACCAGCCCGCCGGCCGCCCGCAGCGCGGCGCTGATCCGGTTCACCTGGGGGATGATCTCCGGCGCGGTGGCGACCGCCGAAAGCTGGCCCTCCGCCATGAAGCCGTTCTGCAGATCGACCACCACATGGGCGGTGCGCCGTGGGTCGAGGCCGGAAAATACCCGGAGCCCGCCGCGGCGTTCCGTCACCCGGGCGACGACCGAGGGGAAGAGTTCGACCTTGTGCATGGGCGGCTCCTGCCGTGATCCCGGAGGCTAGACGCGGGTTTCCTTGCGCCGCAACATTTTCCGCCGCCCCCTGGTCCTTTCTTCTGGCGGCCTCGAGGGCTAGATAACCCGCTGAACGCTTCTCTCATGCCTTTCGGCAGGATCCCCAGCATGGCCGCCTATCAATACGTCTATGTGATGAAAGACCTGACCAAGGCCTATCCGGGCGGTCGCGAGGTCTTCAAGGGCATCACCCTGTCCTTCCTGCCCGATGTGAAGATCGGCGTGCTCGGCCCGAACGGCGCCGGCAAATCCACGCTGATGCGGATCATGGCCGGGCAGGACAAGGAGTTCGGCGGCGAGGCCTGGGCCGCCGAAGGCGTCAAGGTCGGCTACCTCTCGCAGGAGCCGCATCTGGAGCCGGATCTGACGGTGGGCGAGAATGTCATGCTCGCCTTCAAGGACATGAAGGGCCATCTCGACCGCTTCAACGAAATCTCGATGAAGTTCGGCGAGGAGATGACCGACGAGCAGATGAACGACCTGCTCGCCGAGCAGGGCGACCTGCAGGAGAAGATCGACGCCGGCAATGGCTGGGAGATCGACCGGACCGTCGAGATCGCGCTCGATGCGCTGCGCTGCCCGCCGGCCGACAGCCCGGTGACGACGCTGTCCGGCGGCGAGCGGCGGCGCGTGGCGCTATGCCGGCTGCTGCTGGAAAAGCCGGAGATGCTGCTGCTCGACGAGCCAACCAACCACCTGGACGCCGAAAGCGTCTCCTGGCTGGAAAAGACGCTGCGCGACTATACCGGCGCCGTGCTGATCGTGACCCACGACCGCTACTTCCTCGACAACGTCACCAATTGGATTTTGGAAGTCGATCGCGGCCGGGGCATTCCCTATCAGGGCAATTACTCCTCCTACCTCGACATCAAGCGGAAGCGCCTGCAGCAGGAGGAGCGCGAGGAGAGCACCCGGCAGCGCCAGCTGGCCGAGGAGCAGGAATGGATCGGCCGCAGCCCTTCCGCCCGGCAGGCGAAAAGCAAGGCGCGCATCTCCGCCTATGAGGATCTGTTGCAGCGCAGCCAGGACATGGCGCCCGATCCGACGGAAATCCAGATTCCGCCGGCGCCCCGCCTGGGCAACATCGTCATCACCGCGGATAAGATCAGGAAGGGCTTCGGCAACCGGCTGCTGATCGATGACCTGTCCTTCAAGCTGCCGCCCGGCGGCATCGTCGGCGTCATCGGCCCGAACGGCGCCGGCAAGACCACGCTGTTCAAGATGATCACCAAGGTGGACGAGCCCGACAGCGGCACCCTGGTGGTCGGCGATAGCGTGCAGCTCGGCTACGTCGACCAGAGCCGCGACAGCCTGGACGACAAGAAGACCGTCTGGCAGGAAATCTCCGGCGGCCAGGACCAGATCGTGATGGGCAAGCGGTTGGTGCCGAGCCGGGCCTATTGCGCCGCCTTCAACTTCAAGGGCGGCGACCAGCAGAAGCCGGTCGGCGTGCTCTCGGGCGGCGAGCGCAACCGGGTGCATCTGGCGAAGATGCTGAAGACCGCGCATAACGTGCTGCTGCTCGATGAGCCGACCAACGACCTCGACGTGGACACGCTGCGTGCTTTGGAAGAAGCGTTGCAGGATTTCGCCGGCTGCGCCGTCATCATCAGCCACGACCGCTGGTTCCTGGACCGGCTGGCGACGCATATCCTGGCCTTCGAGGGCGACAGCCACGTCGAGTGGTTCGAGGGCAATTTCCAGGCCTATGAGGCGGATAAGCGACGTCGACTCGGCGCCGCGGCGGATCAGCCGCACCGGATCAAATACCGCCCGCTCACCCGATAGCAGTTCGATGCGGCATGCCTACCCGGTGCCCCTGCCGGCCAGGCTGGTGCGGACCGAGCGCCTGACGCTCGTGCCGCCCGGCCGCGAGAACCTGCCCGACCTGATCCGGCTGAAAGCGGATGCCCGGGTGTTCGAACTCATGCTGCACGGCACCCGCTCCGAGGCGCGGGTGCGCGAGGAGCTGGAGGACGACATCGATTTCTGGGCGGTGCGCGGCTATGGCACCTGGTGCGTCTTCCACACGGAAACCGGGGAATTCCTCGGCATCGCCGGGCTGATGGAGCGGCCGGATGGGCGCGGGGTGGCGATGCGCTTCGCGCTCTGGCCGGAATGCCGCGGCAAGGGCTATGCGCGGGAAGCGGCCAAGGCGGGGCTGGAGTTCGGCCATCGCGCCGGGCTGGCCCGCATCATCGCGGTGGCCTGGGAGGAGAACCAGGCGTCGCGCCATGTGCTGCAGGACATCGGCATGGCCGAATGCGACACCTTCGAACATCGCGGGCGACGCATGCTGGTCTTCGAAAGCAAGGCGTAGCGCCCGGGGTCATGATCCCCCGGGCGCCGTGGCTCAGCGGCCCTGTTCGCGGGCCGCGAGCTGCTGGATCTGGCCACGCATGGCCTGGAGCAGCGCGCCGACCTGGCCGTTGTTCCGCTGGATCACGCTGGAATACTCGCTGCGCTGGGTCAGCCGCAGCGAGGTGCCCTCGGCGATCACATCGACGATCTTGGGCTGGCCGTTGATGTCGCCGACCCGCCAGTCGAGCGAGAAGGGCGGGCTGTTTGGTCGCTCGATGACGGTATTCACCAACACGTCATCCTCGGTCCGCTGCTGGGTCCGGCCGAGCGAGAAGCGCACCCCCTGATACTCGCCGAAGCGGGCCGAGAGGTTGCGGACCAGCGTCTCGTCGAACAGCCTGATGTATTCCTGCTGTTCCTGGGCGGAGGCATTGCGCCACCAGCGGCCGATGATGAAGCGGCCGACGCCTTCGACGTCCACCGCATGGCGCAGCACCGCGGCGACCTTCTGCCGGCGCGCCGCGAGGTTGTTCGACTGGTCGTTGATGGCGGCGACAAGCTGCTGGCCCGTCGTCTGGATGAAGGCGGAGGCGCGGCCGATATCGGTCTGCGCCCGCGCCGCGCCGGACAATGCCGGGGCGAGCAGGGTGGCGGCCCCGAGAAGGCCGCGGCGTGAGATCGGATGCATAAGGTTCAGTCTCCGTGGCGGGCGTGTCAGCGTTGTGGCGCTTCGCCGGTTCCCACGCCGAAGCCGGTACCGCCCGCAGCGGAGGGTGCGGCCCGGGTCGGGTCGTTGCGGATCTCCGCGGCCCGGCGTTGGCGATAGACGCTCCGCAAGGTGGCATAGCTGTCGATCGAGCTGCGTTCCAGATCGTCCAGCGGGGCGATCAGGGCCTCGCGGGTATCGACCACGGTGGCGCCGGTGCGGCTATAGGTCAGCGCATCCACCACCACGCCCTGGCCGAACCAGGTCAGCGGATCGGCCAGGATGCCGAGGCCGAAGCCGACCAGGTCGCGCGGATTGGAGGGGCCGATGACCGGAACGAAGATATAGGGACCTTCGCCGACGCCCCAGACCGCCAGGGTCTGGCCGTAATCCTCGGTATGGCCGGGGACGCCGAAATGTTTCCCGGCGACGTCGAAGATGCCGCCGATGCCGAGGGTGGTGTTGATGACGAAGCGGCCCAGCGTATCGCCGGCCCGGCGCGGTTCGCCCTGCAGCATGTCATTGGCCAGGATCACCGGCGTCCGCAGGTTGCCCAGCACGTTGCGCACCCCGATGCGGATCGGCTCCGGCACCACCGCCCGATAGCCCACGGCGACCGGACGCAGGAGGTATTTGTCGATGCCCTGGTGTACCGCGTAAAGCTGGCGGTTGGCGGGTTCGCCCGGATCGTTGGTCTGCTGGTATTCGGCCAGGGCCTCGGGGTCGGAGGCCGGTGGCCGGGTGGCGCAGCCGGCCAGCAGGGCGAGGACCAGGAGCGGCGCGGCAAGCCGGCGCCCCATGGCGGGTGGCATCGGGAATGGCATCGGCTGTCGCATCGGTGGCGTGGCCCTCTGGCATCGGGGCAGGAGAGCCCGAGCATGCGCACCGAACCGCGAAGAAATCGTCATCACCGCGTGGTTCGGCACTATGGATGGTTTGACATCCCGCATAGCATCCTTCCTGGGTTTCCTGTAACGCCTCAAACTGTATCGTCGCGCAACGCTTGCGAACGTGACCCGGCAGGGGCAATTAGGCGGCATGGACCAAGCACTTCCCCATGATTCCGTTGTCCAGGACGCCGTTGCCCGAGAAGCCGGCGGCACCCTGCAACGCTGGCTGACCGGCCCCCGTTTCGATGCCCTGCCGAATTTCGCCGCGGTGGTCGCGCCGCAGCTATCCTTCGAATTTTTCCCGC
>JAQGIA010000386.1 GCA_028291445.1 Belnapia sp. | reverse complement strand
TCCAGTCCCAGGACATGGCCGGCACCTCGGTCATCGTCCGCGCCCATGTCCCGCTGAAGGAGATGTTCGGCTACATCTCCAACCTGCGCGGCATGACCAAGGGGCGTGCGTCCTTCTCGATGCAGTTCCACCACTACGACCCGGTGCCGCGGAACATCGCGGACGAGATCATGGCGAAGTCCGCCTGATCCCGGCGCTGCCGGACTGAACGGCGGCGGCGCCGGGGGCAACCCCGGCGCCGTTTTCAATTCTCAACCCTGGCGGGCTATTGGCGCCCCATGCTCGACTTCACCGGCTGCCGCATCCTCGTCCTGGGCGATGTGATGCTCGACCGCTTCCTCTATGGCGACGTGGACCGGATCTCGCCCGAGGCGCCGGTGCCGGTGGTGCGGCTGCGCCGGACCATCGCCATGCCCGGCGGCGCCGGCAACGTCGCCCGCAACATCTCGGCCCTCGGCGGCCAGGCGGTGCTGGTCGGGCTGCTCGGCCAGGACGCGGCGGCGGCCGAATTCCGCGCCCTGCTGGCCGGCGATCCGCGCATCACCGATGCCACGGTGCCCGCCCCCCGGCGCCCGACGATCTGCAAGACCCGGCTGATCGCCGGCACCCAGCAGGTGGCGCGGCTCGATGACGAGACGACGCGCCCGGCCGATGCCGCCGAGGCCGCGGCGCTGATCGCCGCCACCGCCGCGGCGCTGCCCGGCTGCCAGGCGCTGATCCTCTCCGACTACGCCAAGGGCGTGCTGGCGCCCGAGGTGGTGGCCGCCGCCATCGCCGCCGCCCGCGCCCAGGGCATCCCGGTCTTCGCCGATCCCAAATCGGATGATTTCACCCGCTATCGCGGGGCCGACTGCCTGACGCCCAATGCCCGCGAACTGGCCCGCGCCGCCCGCCTGCCGACCGGCAGCGAGGCGGAGGTGGCCGCCGCCGCCCGCGCCGTGCTCGCCGCCGCCGAGGTCCCTGCCCTGCTCTGCACCCGGGCCGAGAAGGGCATGACCCTGGTGCTGGCCGATGGCACGGTCGAGAGCGTCCCGGCCGAGGCGCGCGAGGTTTTCGATGTCTCCGGCGCCGGCGATACCGTCATCGCCACGCTGGCACTGGCCCATGCCGCCGGGCATGGGCTGGGGGCGGCGATGCGCATCGCCAATGCCGCGGCCGGCATCGTCGTCGGCAAGCTCGGCACCGCGACGGTCGGCGCCGATGAGCTGGCGCATGCGCTGCGGGCCGAGGGCGGCGCCGGGCCCGGCGAGGAGATGCTGCTCGACCATGCCAGCGCGGTCCGGCTGGTCGCCGAGTGGAAGGCGCATGGGCTGCGGGTCGGCTTCACCAACGGCTGCTTCGATATCCTCCACGCCGGGCATGTCGCGCTGCTGCGGGCGGCCCGGCGGCGCTGCGACCGGCTGGTGGTGGCGCTGAACACCGATGCCAGCGTCGCCCGGCTGAAGGGCCCGACCCGCCCGGTCAATCCGCTGGCCGACCGCGCCGCGGTGATCGGCGCGCTGGCCGCGGTCGACGCGGTGGTCGCCTTCGGCGAGGAGACACCGCTCGCGCTGATCCGGCTGCTGCTGCCGGATGTGCTGATGAAGGGCGCCGACTATACGGTGGAGCAGGTCGTGGGCGCAGCCGAAGTACTGGCCGCGGGCGGAACGGTGCAGTTGATCGATCTGCTGGCCGGTCGATCGACCACCAGCATGATCACCCGCATGCGCGACAGATAAAACGACAGCAATCATGCTTCAGGACGCAAAACTCTGCGTGTGATGCTCGCGATATGGGGTATGTTGCACACCGAATGGTGATGGAACCAATCCCTTGCCAAAATCTGTCCTTGCACGGTGTCTGGGCTACGGCCTGAGTGGAACGCCCAGCCTCGGTGGCCGCATCGTCGGCATCGTCCTGGTCATCATCCTGGCCATGGCGACGCTGGCGGCGGCGGCGCTCTGGCAGGCCCATGCCGCGGCACGCGACCAGGTTGCGGCGCAGCTGGTCGCCACCGCCAGCGCCCTGGCAGGCGTGGTCGACCGTGAATTCGCCCGGGCTGAGGCGCTGCTCCAGGGCTTGGCGCTGATGCCCACCATCCAGAACGACGACCTGCCCGGCTTCATCGAGACCGGCCGCATCGCCGCGGACTTGCTGGGCCTGCCCATCCTGACCGTGGCCGGGCCGGAAGGTCTGCAGCGGGCCAGCACCCAATCCTCCACCGAGCGGCTGGCCCGGGGGCTGCCGGCGGCACCCGAAGCGATGCGGGTCTTCGCCAGCGGCCATACCGAAATCGGCGACTTCGACGAGGGCAATGTCCCCGGCCAGCGTCGGGTGGTGGTGGCGGTCCCCGTGCTGGACGACCCGCAACGGGCGGGATCGGCGCGCGGCGGGCCGGTGCGCTACGCCCTCGGGCTGGTCCTGCCGCGCGACCGGCTGGCCCAGGCGCTGGAGGAACAGGTCCTGCCGGAGGGCTGGGTCGCCACCATGGCCGACCGCAACCTGACCATCGTCGCCCGCACCCGGGACCAGGACAGCCGGGTGGGGCAGGTCTTTCCCGCGCCCGTCATCGCCGCCATGGGACGGCGGGCGGAGGGGCTGATCCCCGATACCTTCAACCTCGACGGCGAGCCGATCATCATGGCCTTCGCCGTCGCCCCGCGCTCCGGTTACCGGGTGGCGATCGGTGCCACCCAGGCCTCCTTCGTCGCATTGCGCAAGGCGGCGCTGCTGCGGCTGGGCACCGTGGTGGTGCCGATCGCGGTGCTCGGCGTCGCCTTGGCGGTGCTGCTGGCGAGCGGCCTGGCCCAGTCGTTGCGCCGCCTGGCCCAGCCGCAGGGTACGACCCCGGATCCGGACCAGGCGCCCATCCTGCGCGAGACCGCCGAGTTGAGCAGGGCGCTGGCCGCCGAGCGGGCGGCGCGGGATGCCGCTGAGGCGGCGCTGCGCGACCGCGGCGCCTGGCTGGAAGCCGCCCAGCGGGCCGGCGACGTCGGGGTCTGGTCGTGGGATGCCGCCAGCGACAGCGCCCGCTGGTCGGATGGCATGGCCAGCCTGCTCGGTGTCCCGGGCGGCTCGGTCACGCGGGCGGCCTACCGGCAGTTCCGCGCCCGGGTCCTGCCGGCGGACCGGGCCGGGCTGGATGCGGCCATCGCCCGGCTGCTGGACCGCCCGGGCGAGGCTGGCGACGAGCCGCCCGATACCGCCGTCGAATTCCGCCTGCGCCTGCCGGATGGCCGGCTGCGCTGGTTGCGGGCGCAGGGCAGCCTGCTGCCGGGCACCTCCGATGGGCCGGATGGGCCGAGGCTCCTGCTCGGTGCCTTCATCGACATCACCGCCCGCCGGGCGCTGGAGGATGACCGGGAGGCGCTGCTGCGGCAGCAGGAATTCCTCGCCGGGGAAATCCATCACCGGGTCAAGAACAGCCTGCAGCTGGTGCTCAGCCTGCTGCTGCTGCAGGCCCGCCGGGCCTCGCCGGAAGCCGCGCTGCAACTGCGGGAAGCTGCCGGGCGGGTGGCGACCGTCGCCTCGGTGCATCGCCGGCTCTACGAGGACCAGGATGTGGCGGGCGGCGATGCCGGGCGCTACATGGCCGGGCTGGTCGATGACCTCCGCCAGTCGATCGCCGATCGCGCCACCGGGCGGGATTTGCGCCTGGTGGCCGATGCCGGGCTGCGGCCGGGGCTGGAACGGCTGGCGCCGCTCGGCATGGTGGCGACGGAGCTGATGACCAACGCGCTGAAATACGGCGCCGGCACCGTCACCCTCCGGCTGGTCCGGGTAGCGGGGGAAATGGAATTATCGGTGGAGGACGAGGGCCCCGGCTTTCCGCCCGGCTTCGATATCCATGCCGCGCACGGCCTGGGCATGCGGGTCGCCACCACGCTGACCCGCCAGGCGGGTGGCCGGCTGCTGGTGGATTGCGGCGTCGCCGGCGGCCGGGTGGTGCTGCGGGTTCCGATCGGCCAGGAGGATGATTGCCCGGATGATCGCCCGGATGATCGCCCAGGCGATACCCAGCGGGGCGCCAACCAGAACGAGCCGCTGCCCCTCAGCGCCTGAAAGCCTGGGGCCTAGCGCTTCAGGATGACCGTGGTCAGCACGTCCAGCACCTTGGTGCCATCCGCCACCCGCGTGCCGGTGAAGCGCAGCTTGGCGATCCCGCGATCCGGCTTGCTGCGGCTGCGTACCAGGGATTCGATGGCGCCGGCGACGCGCAGCTCATCCCCCGGCCGGACCGGCGCGGGCCAGGCGACCTCCATCCCCGCCCCGCCGAGCGAGGTACGGGCCATGACCCCGCTGCGGATCATCAGGGCGAAACAGGCCGAGAGGGTGTGCAGCCCGCTGGCGATCAGCCCGCCGAAGGGACCCTCGGCGGCGGCGGCCTCGTCGATATGCATCGGCTGCGGGTCGAAGCTCTCGCCGAATTCGAGGATGGCCGCACGGGTCATCACCAGGGTGCCGAATTCGAAGGCCTGACCGATCGTGAGATCATCGAAGGAGTTGATCGGCTCCAGCGTGGTCATGCCGGCGCTCCCGGTGGTGGCCTAGCCATCGAGTGTTCCTCCCTCTGCGACCGCGACGCTGCTTATCGCGCGGCTGCCGCCACGACACCTACCGCGCGGCTGCCGCCACGACATCCCGCCCCACCCCCTGCACCACCTGTTCCGCCACGCCGGGCGCGGCCAGCGGCAGGGTCATCCGCAGCTTCAGGTAGCCGCCGCGCAGCACGCCGAGGCAAAGGAAGCTCTCCGCCCGCGTGCCGCCCTCGAAGGCCAGCACCAGATGCTCGCAGCGCAGCGCCGGCTTGCCGTCCGGTCCGGGCAGCGGCTCCGCCGGCAGCCGCGCCTCGATCCGATAACGCCGCTGCGGGCCGAGCGTCTCCACCTCCCGCACCGCCTGGTCCAGCTCCGCCGCCAGGCTCGCCGCGGTGGCGGCCTCGGTCAGGCCACGGTCGTAGCGATAGACCGTCGCCACCCCAGGCCCGCCGGCGGCCGGCCGGTACTCCGCCGCCGCGCCCAGCCCGGCGCCATTCGGCCGGGTCTCGAAATCCGTCACCTGGCCGCGGCGCCAGCCGGCCAGCATCGCGGGCAGCGCCGCCACCTGCTGCAAGGGCGTCTCCGGCAGCTTGGGCGCCGTCGGCTGGGCGCCGGCGCCCGCCAGGGACCAGATGAGCAAAAGCAGGGCCAGGGATATGCGGGACATCCCTCAGGCTAGGCACCCCGGCCGCCAACCGGCAAGGTCGGCCGCATGCCTCATCTATTTGCCATACTGCTGATCCTGCTCGGCCTGCCGGTTGCCCCGGCGGGCGCGGCGGAGCTGAAGCTCGCCACCTGGAACATCGCCTGGCTCACCGATCGGGACGCCGAGCTGCCCCGCGACCGCACCCAGCGCCGCCCGGCCGACCTCGACCTGCTGGCCGGCTACGCCCGGCGGCTGGAGGCCGATATCCTCGCCCTGCAGGAGGTGGACGGGCCGGAAGCCGCCGCCCGGGTGCTCGACCCCCGCGCCTATGCCTTCTTCTTTCCCGCCGAGGACGATCTGCAACGCTCCGGCTTCGCCGTCCGCCGCGGACTGCGGGTCACCCAGCACCCGGATCTGGAAGCGCTGGACCTCAATCCGCGCGCCCGCTTCTCGCTTCGCCGCGGTACCGATATCACGGTGGAGCAGGGCGGCGCGCGGCTGCGGCTGCTCTCGATCCACCTGAAGAGCGGCTGCGCCTCCGGCCCGCTCGGCCGGCCGGAGCATGATTGCGAGCGGCTTGCCCGCCAAAGCGAGGTGCTGGCCCGCTGGGTCGCCGCCCGCCGGGCGGAGGGCGTGGCCTTCGCCCTGCTCGGCGACTTCAACCGTACCATGGGCAACCCCAGCGACGACCTCTGGCGCCGGCTGGCGGCCGAGGCGCCGCTGCTGCGCGCCACCGAGGGCGTCTCCAACCCTTGTTGGGCCGGCCCACGCGGCGGCCGCGGCTTCATCGACCATATCCTGCTCGGCGGCCCGGCGCGGGACTGGGCGGTGCCGGACAGCCTCCGGGTGATGGTTTATGCCGAAGGCCGGGGCGCTGAAGGCCGGAGCGCCGATTACCGCAGCGGCAATTGGCGCGACCGGCTATCCGACCATTGCCCGGTGAGCCTTCGCCTGCGGCTGCCGTGACGGCTTCCGCCCAACCGCCGCCGGTGCAACCATCGCCCACCATGGGGAGGCTGCGGATGGATCGGCGCAGGATTCTGGAGGGCGGGATATTGGCGGGGTTGGGCGCGCTGGCCGCGCCCGCGGTCTGGGCCCAGGGCGCCTGGCCGAACCGGCCGCTGCGCATGATCATCCCCTATACGCCCGGCGGCGCGACCGATGCCATGGCACGGCTGGCCGCGCAGAAGATCGGCGAGGGGCTGGGCCAGACCGTGGTGGTCGAGAACCGCGCCGGCGGCAACGGCGTGGTGGGCACCCAGGCGGTGCTGCAGGCCCCGGCCGATGGCTACACCATCCTCGGCTCCGCCTCGACCCACGTGCTGCAGAACCTGGTGCTGAAGGCGCCGGGCTACGATCCGCTGGCGGATTTCCAGCCGGTCGCCCGCACCGGCTGGGTGCCGGCCATGCTGGTGATGGACCCGAAGCGCCCGCAGCGCAGCCTGGCCGAGGTGGTGGCCGCCGCCAAGGCCAGCCCGAAGGACTGGAGCTTCGCCACCTCCTCGCTCGGCGCCTCCGGGCATCTCGCCGCGGTCGCCTTCAACCAGGCGACCGGCGCGGGGATCGAGATCATCCCCTATCGCGGCACCGCCCCGGCGCTGGTCGATGTCCAGGCCGGCAACATCCAGCTGCTGTTCGATGCCGCCTTCGCCCTGCTGCCGACCGCGCGCAGCGGCAACGTGCGCGGCCTGGCCATCGCCTCGCGCGGCCGTGCCGCCGTCGCACCCGAAATGCCGACGGTGATCGAGGCCGGCCTGCCCGATTTCGAATTCGCCAGCTGGTACGGGGTCTGGGCGACGCGTGGCGTGGCCCGCGAGCAGGTGGAGCGGATGCATGCCGCCATCCAGGCCGGGCTGCGCGAGCCCGCCACGGTGCAGCGCCTGGCCGGACTGGCGCTGGAGCCGGTGACCGAGAGCATCGCCGAGACCAACGCCTATATCGCCCGCGACGTGGCGAAGAATGCCGCGCTGCTCCGCTTCGCCAATTTCCAGCCGGAATAGCGGGTGCGCATCTTCCTGCGGGTTACCCTGCCGCTCGCCGCGGTGGGCTTCATCAACCAGGCCTCGCGCAGCGTGGTCGCCACCATCGGCCCGGCGATGGCGCTGGAATTCGGGCTTTCCGCCAGCGGCCTTGGGGCGTTGGCGGCGGTGTTCTTCGCCGCCTATGCCCTGGCCCAACTCCCGATCGGCCTGGCGATGGACCTGCATGGCGCCCGCCGGGTGCAGACCCTGCTGGCGCTGGTCGCCGCCGCCGGCTTCGCCAGCTGCGCCCTGGCGCCGGACCCCGGGGTATTGGCCATCGGCCGCTTCGTCACCGGGCTCGGCATCGCCGGCGCGCTGATCGCGGTGATGAAGGCCAATTCGCAATGGTATCCCGCGCAGCGGCGGCCGGCGGTGACCGGGGTCGCGGTGTTCATCGGCGCCGCCGGCGGGCTGGCGGCGACGGTCCCGGTGCAGGCGCTGCTGCCGCTGGCCGGCTGGCGCGGCATCTTCCTCGGCCTCGCCGTGCTGGCCGCGCTGATCGCCCTTTGGGTGCGGCTCTCGGTCCCGCTCGCCCCGCCCGGCGACCAGCCGCCGGCCCGCCGCAGGCTGCTGGTCGAGATCCTCGAATTCGGCCGCATCTTCCGCCATCCGGAATTCACCCGGAACATGCCGGCCATCGCTCTCTGCTCCGGCCTGGTCTTCACCTACCAGGGGCTCTGGGCCGGACCCTGGCTGCGCGACGTGGGCGGCCTCGGCGCCGAGGCACGGGCGGGGGTGCTGCTGTTCTATGCGCTGGGGATGATGACCGGCCAGCTGGTCAGCGGCCAGCTCGCCTCCGCCCTGCACAAGCGGGCAATCGACCCGATGCTGGTGCCCTTCGCCGGGATCGGTGCCATGG
>JAQGIA010000446.1 GCA_028291445.1 Belnapia sp. | reverse complement strand
CAGGCTGCCCTCGCAGGCGGCCAGGCTGCGGCTGACCTCATAGGCGAAGTCGACGTGGCCGGGGGTGTCCATCAGGTTCAGGACATAGGTCTCGCCGTCCTTGGCCTTGTACTGGATCCGGACGGTCTGGGCCTTGATGGTGATGCCCCGCTCCCGCTCGATATCCATGTTGTCGAGCAGCTGTTCCTTCATGTCCCGCAGCGCGACGGTGCCGGTGGTCTGGATCAGCCGGTCGGCCAGGGTGGATTTCCCGTGGTCGATATGGGCGATGATCGAGAAGTTGCGGATATGGGACAGCGGAGTATCGGGCATGGGATTCCGGTGGCGGGGACTGGAATGCCCGGCCTTTGAAGGGTGCAGATAAGCCAGCGCGGCCAGGAGGGAAAGCTAAAGCAGCTTGACCAGGGAGGCGACCGCCACGACCGAGGCAACGACCATCGTGCCCAGCTTGTTGGTCAGCCGCTGCTCAAGGTCCTTGAGCCGCAAGTCCAGTTCGCGGAACCGCATATCCATGTGTTCCCCGGTGACCAGCTGGGCCTGGCCCATGACACCGGCCAAGGCAGCCAAGGTATCCTGCGCCTGGGCCGCCGGGAAGCCTGCCTGTTCCAGCTTCCGCGCCAAGGCGAGGGTAACGAAGGGTATGGCGGCCATGCCTTAGATTAGGGGCCGCAGGCCACCCGTTTCAACATCGCCATCGCCCTGCTTGCCTAAAGTTCCTATTTCGTTCCATAGTGCCGCCTCCCCTGGAGGCGGCCGCGAACCGGTCCCTCCTCAAGGGCGGCCTGGATCAAGGCCGTCCCGCAGGCTCAATGCCGTATTCGCCAGTGTCGAGCGGCATTGATATCCAACGGTGCAAGTCCGTCGGTCGGCATCGTCGCCTCGGCGGGGGAGATCAAAAAAGCTTTCGCCGCGCAGAAGATCGCGTTCTGCCGGGGGGCGGATCACCGTAGCGCCAAGCTTCGGTAATCCCTCTCGCCCGGCCTTGCCGGCTCAGGCGCGCAGCACCGCCCCCGTCGCCTTGCCCACTGCCGCCACCACCTTAGCCGCCACCGCCTCGATCTCGGCATCGGTCAGCGTTGTCTCGCGCGGCTGGATCGTCACCTGCAGGCCGAGGCTCACCTTGCCCTCCGGCAGCTTTTCCCCGGCATAGCGGTCGAAGACCGCGACCTCCGTCACCAGCGCCCGCTCCGCCCCGCGCGCCGCCCGCAGCACCGCCTCGGCGGCGACGCCGGCATCCACCAGGAAGGCGAAGTCCCGCCGCAGCGGCTGGAAGCTGGGCAGGTCCGGCGCGCCCTTCTTCCGGCGCTTGGGCTCCGGGATGGCATCGAGGAAAACCTCGAAACCGACCGCCGGCCCGGCCAGGTCGAGCGCCGTCCGCACCGTCGGATGGATTTCCCCGAAGGTCGCCAGCACCGTCTTCGGTCCTTGCCGCAGCACGCCGCTGCGGCCTGGGTGGTAGAAGCCCGGCGCATCGGTGGTCACGGTCACCGCGGCCATCGGCACCCCGAGGGCGGCCAGCACCGCCAGTGCATCGCCCTTGGCGTCCATCGCATCCATCGGCCGGGATGGCTCGGCCCAGTGCCGGGGCGTATGCCCGGCGCGCACCCCGGCCACCACCTGCAGCTGCCCGGCGGGCGACTGGTCGCGATAGGCCGCGCCCAATTCGGCCAGCGCCACATCCGGATAGCCGCGCGCGGCGTTGCGGCTGGCGGCCAGCAGCAGGCTGGCGACCGGCGTCGGCCGCATCTGGTCGAGGTCGGCGGCGATCGGGTTCACCAACCGCAGCGCCGCTGGCGTCTCGCCGAACAACGCGGCCGGCTTCGCCTCCATGAATCCGAAGCTGACGCAATCCAGCATCCCCCGCGCCGCCAGCACCCGCCGCGCCAGCCCGGCGCGGGCCTGCTTCGGGCTGAGCGCGGCCAGCGGCACCACGCCGGCGACCGGCAGCGAGACCGGCGCCACCTGATCCAACCCGCGGATGCGCAGCACCTCCTCGACCAGGTCCGCCTCGGGCTCGACCAGGGCGCAGCCCTCGGCCGCCGTCCGGGCGCGTTCGGCCGGCAGGCCCGGATCCTGGTCCAGCAGATGGCCGGCTCCCGGCACCCGCCCTTGAGCCACGTCGTTCCGCCACGAAGGAACCGCGACCGTCACCGATTCCGCATTCCGCGCCGTTACCGCGAAGCCCAGCCGTTCCAGGATCGCCACCGCCTCATCCGCCGGCACCGCGGCGCCGCCGAGCCCGGCCAGCCGCTCGAAGCGCAGCGTCGCCTCGCGCTGCCACGCCGGTTCGGTCCCGGCGGCGGAAACCTCGCTCGCCTCGCCGCCGCACAGCTCCTGGATGGTCCAGGTCGCCAGCTCCAGCCCAAGCCGCGGCAGGGCAAGGTCCACCCCGCGCTCGAACCGGGCCCGGGCATCGGTGCGGATATCGTGCCGCCTTCCCGAGAGCGCGATCCGCACCGGGTCGAACAGCGCGCATTCGATGAAGACTTCGGTGGTGTCGGCATCACAACCGGTCGGCGCGCCGCCGATGATCCCGCCCAACGCCTCCGGTCCGGCGGCATCGGCGATGATCCCGTCCTCCGGCGTCAGCGCGTAGATCTTGCCGTTCAGCGCTGCGAGGCTTTCGCCTTCGCGCGCCATCCGCATGGTCAGCGTGGTGCCCCGCACCTTGGCCACGTCGAAGACGTGCAACGGCCGGCCGAGGCCATAGGTATAGAGGTTGGTCACGTCGACCAGCGCATTGATCGGCCGCTGCCCGATCGCCACCAGCAGATCCTGCAGCCATTTCGGGCTGGGGCCGTTCCTGACCCCGCGGATGGCGCGGCCCAGCACGAAGGGGCAGGCGCGCGGATCCTCGATGACCCAGGTCAGCGGGGAAGGATAGGCGGCCACGATCTCCGGCCGCGCCAAAGGCTTCAGGGTACCGAGCCCCGCCGCCGCCAGATCCCGCGCCACGCCCTGGACCGAGAGCGCATCGCCGCGGTTCGGCGTGACGCTGATCTCGATCACCGGATCATCCATCCCGGCATAGGTCACGTAGCTCTCGCCGAGCGGCGCATCGGCCGGCAGGTCGACGATCCCCGAATGATCGTCGCCGAGCCCCATCTCGCGGGCCGAGAGCATCATCGCTTCCGAGGCCACGCCCCTGATTTCGCCCTTCTTCAGGGTGATCCCGGTGCCGGGGATAAAGGCCCCCGGCAGTGCCAGCACGCCCTTCATCCCGGCCCGCGCATTGGGCGCACCGCAAACCACCGACAGCAGCTTGCCATCGCCCGGATCGACCTTCAGCGCCCGTAGCCGGTCGGCATTCGGGTGCTGCTCGGCCGAGACGACATGGGCGATGCGAAAGGCGGCCAGCGCCGCGCCGCGATCCTCGACGCCCTCGACCTCGAGGCCGATGCGGTTCAGCGCGCCGGTCACCTCGGCGAGGCTCGCTTCTGTTTCGAGATGCGCCTTCAGCCAGGACAGGGAAAACTTCATCTCACACGCCCTCGGTCAGGGAGGCCGGAGCCAGCGGGTCGCTCGCCCAATGCCGCAGCCAGCGCAGGTCGCTTTCGTAGAAGGGGCGGAGGTCCGGCATGCCGTGCTTCAGCATGGTGATGCGCTCGATCCCCATGCCGAAGGCGAAGCCCTGCCACTCCCGCGGGTCGATCCCGCAATTGGCCAGCACGCGCGGATGCACCATGCCGGAGCCGAGAATCTCCAGCCAGTCGTCGCCCTTGCCCAGTTCGCCGGTCTTCCGGTTCCAGCCGATATCCACCTCCATCGAGGGCTCGGTGAAGGGGAAGTAGCTGGCCCGGAACCGCACCGGCAGGTCGCCGATGGCGAAGAAGGCCCGCAGGAAGTCGATCAGGCAGCCCTTGAGATGCCCGAGGGTGATCCCGCGGTCGATCACCAGCCCCTCCACCTGGTGGAACATCGGGCTATGCGTCGCGTCGTGGTCGGCGCGCCAGGTGCGGCCTGGGACGATGACGCGGATCGGCGGCGGTTGGCTCACCATGGTGCGGATCTGCACCGGCGAGGTATGGGTCCGCAGCACCGGCCGGCGGCCGAAATTATTGTCCCGCGCGCCTTCCGGCGCGGCGCCGGCGGGCAGGTAGAAGGTATCGTGGTCCTGCCGGGCCGGGTGGTGGTCCGGGATGTTGAGTGCACCGAAATTATACCAGTCGCCCTCGATGTCCGGGCCCTCCGCCACGCGGAAGCCCATGGCGCCGAAGATCGCGGTCAGCTCCTCGATGGTGCGGCTGATCGGGTGGATGCCACCCGCCTCGGCACCGGCCGGCGGATGCGGCCGCGGCGGCAAGGTCACGTCCAGCCGCTCGGCGGCCAGCCGGGCTTCCAGCGCGGCGCCTTCCAGCGCCAGGCGGCGGGCCTCGATCAGCCCTTCCAGCTCGCCCTTCAGGCGGTTCAGGCTGGCGCCGCGATCCTTGCGCTGCTCGGCCGGCACCTGGCCCAGGCCCTTCAGCAAGCCGGTCAGCCGGCCGTTTTTCCCCAAGGTCCCGACCCTTACTGTATCCCAGGCCCTGAGATCGGTGGCGGCGGCCAATTGCGCTTCGGTCTCGGCCCTGAAGCCGGCGAGATCATCCGTCATCCCATGCACCCCATCCGGCATCCGATCCGGTCCCAAACAGACAAAAGGCCGCACCCTGGCGGGAGCGGCCCTTCGCGTACCATCAGCCGCAGCGGCGTATCAGGCGGCCGGCGCGGCGGCCTGGAACGGCGTCGCGGGGGCATGACGGTCCGGCCGGGCGGCGCGGGCCTTCTCGACCAGCGTTGCGAAGCTGGTCGGGTCGTCGAAGGCGATGGCGGCCATCACCTTGCGGTCGATCTCGATCCCCGCCGCCTTGATGCCGGCGATGAACTGCGAATAGGGCAGCCCGTGCTCGCGGCAGGCAGCGTTGATGCGCTGGATCCAAAGCCCGCGGAAATCGCGCTTCTTGTTGCGCCGATCGCGATAGGCGTATTGCAGCGCCTTCTCGACCCGCTCGAGCGCGGGGCGGAAATTCGTGCCGGACCGGCCGACGTAGCCCTTGGCGAGCTTGAGGATCTTCTTGTGACGGGCGTGCGCTGTGACGCCCCGCTTGACGCGTGCCATAGCCTGTCTTCCTTACCGAGAGAGCCCGTAGGGCATCCACTGCTTCAACGTGATGGCATCCTGCGGCCGCATTACCTGGCTGCCGGTGTTCTGCCGCTTCACCTTGGAGGTACGGTTGATCAGGCCGTGCCGCTTGCCGCCAGGGCCGCACAAAACCTTGCCGGTGGCGGTCAGCTTGAAGCGCTTCTTCACGGAAGACTTCGTCTTCATCTTGGGCATTTGGACCTCCTGGGTCTGGAGGCGCCCTGCCGCGGGATGCGGCGCGGGCGCGAAACCGCGGCCAGGCATGCCCTACAGGCCTGTCGCGCGGAGAGGGGCGGCGTATAGCGGCGGCGGCGGCGAACCGCAAGGGCAAGCCGCCACGCAACCCGGACGACAGCGCCGTCAAGCCGGAAAGCCCCCGTTGCGCGCCGCCGCAGCCCCGTCCCCGGCCATGCGGGCGTTGCCCGATGCCGTGGCGGCGGCAACCAAATCCGACCGAGCCCGCCCGCGGGATGCCCAATTTGCGGACGTCGGTGCTGGTCGCACATGGGCCACGAGGGCCGTCGCGGTCATCCTTGGATTTCACCCCACGACGTCGCAGCGCAGAATTTCATGCTTCGCTCCAGGGCCAGGCAAGTTTACCCAGGCGTTGCGACCCGCGGCATTCGCCGGTGTTTTGCCGAGGGCGGCGGGCTACTCCCGGCCCAAGGCATGGCATGGTGGCGATGCTTCGTTGACCCGCAGGGGGCCATCCACACATGACGGAAGGAAGGGCTGACCATGCCGGACGGGATTGTGATCGGTCGGGGCGACCACCCCTGCCCCCTGCTGCTCGGCCGCGCCAATCGCCACGGCCTGGTCTCCGGCGCCACCGGCACCGGCAAGACCGTCACCCTGCAGACCCTGGCGGAGGGGTTTTCCCGTGCCGGCGTCCCGGTGTTCTGCGCCGATGTGAAAGGCGACCTCTCGGGCATCGGCATGGCCGGCCGGCCCAATCCGAAGATCGAGCAGCGCGCGCATGAGCTGGGCGAGGCGGATTTCGCCTACGAGCCCTGCCCCGTCGTCTTCTGGGATGTCTTCGGCCAGCAAGGCCATCCGCTGCGGGCGACCGTCGCCGAGATGGGTCCCCTGCTGCTGGCCCGCATGCTGGAGCTGAACGATACCCAGGAAGGCGTGTTGACCATCGCCTTCAAGCTGGCCGACGATGACGGCTTGCTGCTGCTCGACTTCAAGGACCTCCGCGCCATCCTAACCCATGTGGCGGAGCGCGCCGGTGAACTATCCGCCGCCTACGGCAATGTCAGCAAGGCCACCATCGGCACCATCCAGCGCCGCCTGTTGATGCTGGAACAGGCCGGCGGCGAGGATTTCTTCGGCGAGCCCGCCCTGGCCCTCGCCGACCTCATGCTGCTGACGCCGGAGGGGCGCGGCGCGGTCAATATCCTCGCCGCCGACAAGCTGATCGCCTCGCCCCGGCTCTATGCAACCTTCCTGCTCTGGCTGCTGTCCGAGCTGTTCGAGGAGTTGCCGGAGGTCGGCGACCTCGACAAGCCGAAGCTCGTCTTCTTCTTCGACGAGGCCCATCTGCTGTTCCGCGATGCC
>JAQGIA010000349.1 GCA_028291445.1 Belnapia sp. | reverse complement strand
CAGCGCACCGGATCGTCCTTCGCCTTGCGGGAGACGAGCACGACCTCGGCGCTGACCACGCCGGCATCGCCGACGATGAAGCGGCCCGGCTCGATGACCAGCTCCGGCAGGGCATTGCCGAAATGCTGCGCCATGGCGCCCATGATGGCGGCGCCGAAATCGTCGATCTCCGGCACTTCCGAACGGTAGCGCACGGGGTAGCCGCCGCCGAGGTTGACCATGCGGACCGTCACGCCGGCGTCGCGCAGGTCGGTGAAGAGCATGGCGACCTTGGCGATCGCGGCCTCATAGGCGGCGGTCTGGGTCTGCTGGCTGCCGACGTGGAAGCTGAGGCCGAAGGGGTCGAGGCCGAGCTCGCCGGCGAGGACCATCAGCTCTCGCGCCATCTCCAGCTCGCAGCCGAATTTCTTCGACAGCGGCCATTCGGCGCCGACGTTGCCGACCAGGATGCGGCAATAGACGCGGGCACCGGGGGCGGAGCGGGCGAGCTTGCGCAGCTCGCCTTCGCTGTCGAAGGCGAACATGCGGACGCCTGCGGCATAGGCCGCGCGGATCGCGCTCTCCTTCTTCACGGTATTGCCGTAGCTGATCGCCTCCGGCCGCGCGCCGGCGGCCAGGCAGGCTTCCACTTCCTCGAAGCTCGCGGCATCGAAGGAGGAGCCGAGGCCGACCAGGCGGCCCAGCACGGGCTCGGCCGGGTTGGCCTTCACCGCGTAATAGATCCGGGCCAGCGGCAGGGCCGCCATCAGCCGGCGGTAATTTTCCTCGACCCGATCGACGTCGAGGACAAGACAAGGCGTTGCCGGCGCGACTTCGCGCAGGAAGCGGGAGACCTTGGGGGTCATCGCACCATCCTTCACAAACAGGAAGGACCGCGCCATGCCAGGCAGCGGCCCCAGATTGACGAAACGGTCGAACGAACCAGCGACCAAACGAACCGCAGGACATGCGGCCCACGGGGTTGCCAGAACGCTTGACGTCGTTGCGTAAACCTTGCGCCGCGGTGACCGTTTCAATTGCGCCTTGATGGAGGGGCGCCGGGTTCCGTGGGCTTGGGGCCAGAGGCACGTGCGTACTGCGTCTGCGGCGGCATATAGGGCCCACCCCCCCGGGTGGAAAGCGCAAAACACGCGATGCCGCGGATTTTTTTCCAGCGCCGGGCCGGGGCGGCCGGAAACTCCTGCGAAGGCCCCCTGCTGTTCCGGGTGATCCGGGCGCCGGGGTGCCGGATGGCCGGGAATACGGCGGTCGCCGAGGCCCGGTCCTCTGGTCCCGGCCTGGCTAGCGGATCAGCCCGCCCAGCGGGCTCGACGGATCCGCGGCGTATTGCCGCGGCATCCGCCCGGCCAGGAAGCATTGCCGGCCGGCCTCGACCGCCGCCCGCATCGCCCGCGCCATGCGAATCGGGTCCTTGGCATGGGCGATGGCGCTGTTCATCAGCACCGCCTCGCAGCCCAGTTCCATGGCGATGGCGGCATCCGAGGCGGTGCCGACCCCGGCATCGACCAGCACCGGGACGCGGGCATTGTCGATGATCGCCCGGATCATCACCGGATTCTGGATGCCGAGCCCGCTGCCGATCGGCGCACCGAGCGGCATGACGGCGACCGCCCCCATCTCCTCCAGCCGCTTCGCTGCGATGGGGTCGTCCGAGCAATAGACCATCACCTGGAAGCCATCCTTCAACAGGACTTCCAGCGCCTCGAAGGTCGCCCGCATGTCCGGATAGAGGAAGGGTGGCGGGCCGAGGACCTCCAGCTTCACCAGGTTCCAGCCGCCGGCCTCGCGCGCCAGGCGCAGGGTGCGGACGGCATCCTGGGCGGTGAAGCAGCCGGCGGTATTGGGCAGGTAGGTATAGCGCCTGGGATCGACGTAATCCTGCAGCATCGGCGCCTTGGGGTCGCCGAGGTTCACCCGGCGGACCGCGACGGTGACGATCTCGGCCCCCGAGGCCTCGATGGCGCGGCCGGTCTCCTCCAGATCCTTGTAGCGGCCGGTGCCGACGATCAGGCGGGAGCGGAAGCGCAGGCCGGCGACCTCCCAGCTATCCTCGGGCCCGCTGTTCTGGGGGATGGCCGCGGCGTCCGGTATACTGTCCATGGTCAGCCTCCGCCGATGAAGTGGACGATTTCCAGTTGGTCGCCGGCGGCGAGCCGGGTGGCGGCATAGGTGGAGCGGGGGACGATCTCGAGGTTGCGCTCGACCGCGACCTTGCGCAGGTCCAGCCCGATGCGGGCCAGCAGGTCGGCCACGGTGGCGGGCGCCGGAATGTCCCGGGGCTCGCCGTTGACGGTGATGACGATCGTCTCCTCCATCCCGCGAATGTGGCGAAGGGTGCGGGCCAGGGCAAGGCGCCGGACTTGTCGGGTGGCATGCGCTGGATGCAGGGCGCGGCGGCTAGGATGCCGGCAGGGGCTCCGCTTGCAGGCCGAAACCGCTCCGTGCTAGCGCAGCCGCCCCATCAATTTCTTCCGGCAATGCTGCTGGCTGCATCGGAATCCGCCCATGTCGCCTCCGCTGGTCGTCGTCCTCAATGGCCCCAACCTGAACCTGCTCGGCGTGCGGGAGCCGGAGAAATACGGCACCGCCACGCTCGACGACGTGGAGGCGCTCTGCGCCGAGGTCGCCGAAGGGCTTGGCCTCGCCATCGACTTCCGCCAGACCAACGGCGAGGGCGAGCTGATCACCTGGGTGCAGGAATGCCGCGGCCGGGCGGCCGGCATCATCATCAACCCGGCCGGCTACACCACCACCTCCATCGGGCTGATGGATGCGCTGATCGCGGTCGGGCTGCCGGTGATCGAGGTGCACATCACCAATATCCACCGCCGGGAGGAATTCCGGCACCACAGCTTCGTCTCCAAGGCGGCGACCGGGGTCATCGCCGGGCTTGGCGTGCAGGGCTATGCCCTGGCGCTGGACGCCATGGCCGGGCTGATCGGGCCAGATGGCGAGACGGATGGCGAGACGGACGACGAAGCGGACGAGACGGCGTGAGCGGCGCGCCGAGGGAACAGGCATGAGCAACGGCATCCAGTTCGACCCGGAGGCGATCCGCGCCCTGGCGCAGATCCTAAGGGATACCGACCTCACCGAGATCGAGCTGGTCGAGAAGGACAGCCGCATCCGGGTGGCGCGGAAGCCGGCGCCGGTCGCCGCGCCGCAGCCGATGGCCTGGCCGTCCCATATGGTCCCGGCGGACGCCGGTCCGCCAGCGCTGGCCGCCACCGCGGGTGTGACGCCGGTGGTTGCGACGGTGCCGGATGCCAAGCATCCGGGGCTGGTCGTCTCCCCCATGGTGGGCGTCGCCTATCTTTCGTCGGAGCCGGGGCAGCCGCCCTTCGTCACCCTGGGCGCCAAGGTGACGCAGGGCCAGACCCTGCTTCTGATCGAGGCGATGAAGACCTTCAACCAGATCAAGGCGCCGCGCGCCGGCACCGTGACCCGCATCCTGATCGAGCCTGGCACGCCGGTGGAATACGGCGAGCCGCTGATGATCGTCGAATGAACCGGGGAACGGCGCGGCCGTTCGATCGCCGGAGGGCCGCATGGCCCGAAGGCGCTCACCGGATGGGCACATAATGATGTTCGGCAAGGTGCTCATCGCCAATCGGGGCGAGATCGCGCTGCGCATCCATCGGGCCTGCCAGGAAATGGGCATCCGCACCGTCGCGGTCCATTCCACCGCCGATGCCTCCGCCATGCATGTGCGGCTGGCGGACGAGAGCGTCTGCATCGGCCCGCCGGCGGCCCGCGACAGCTACCTGAACATGGCGGCGATCATCTCGGCCGCGGCCATCACCGGCGCCGATGCGGTGCATCCGGGCTATGGCTTCCTGTCGGAGAACGCCAATTTCGCCGAGATGGTCGAGGCCCATGGCCTTGCCTTCATCGGCCCGACCGCCGCGCATATCCGCATGATGGGCGACAAGATCACCGCCAAGGACGCGATGCGCCGGCTCGGCGTGCCGCTGGTCCCGGGCAGTCTCGGCGCCCTGGCCTCGGTGGAGGAAGCGCGGCAGGTGGCGGCCGAGATCGGCTACCCCGTGCTGATCAAGGCGGCTGCCGGCGGCGGCGGCCGCGGCATGAAGGTCGCGCTGGACGAGAGCGAGATCGAGGAGGCCTGGCGGGTCGCCCGCACCGAGGCCAAGGCCGCCTTCGGCAATGACGAGGTCTATCTGGAGAAATACCTCGACCGGCCGCGCCATATCGAACTGCAGGTGCTGGCCGATACCCATGGCAATGTCGTGCATTTCGGCGAGCGTGACTGTTCCCTGCAACGGCGCCATCAGAAGCTGGTCGAGGAGGCCGGCTCCCCGGTGCTGAACGCCGCGGAGCGCGACGCGCTCGGCGCCCAGGTGACGCGGGCCTTGCGCGAATTGGGCTACCGCAACGCCGGGACGCTGGAGTTCCTCTGGCAGGACGGCACCTTCGCCTTCATCGAGATGAATACCCGCCTCCAGGTCGAGCATCCGGTGACGGAGATGGTCTGCGGGATCGACCTGGTGAAGGAACAGCTGCGGGTCGCCGCCGGCGAGGCGCTGGGCTACACGCAGTCCGAGATCCGCTTCCATGGCCATGCCATCGAATGCCGCATCACCGCCGAGGATCCGGAGACCTTCGCCCCCTCCCCCGGCAAGGTGCATACCTATCACGCGCCGGGCGGGCTCGGCGTCCGGGTCGATAGCGCGCTCTATTCCGGCTATTCGGTGCCCCCGCATTACGACAGCCTGATCGCCAAGCTGGTGGTCCATGGCGTGACCCGGGCGGAAGCCATCGCCCGGTTGCGCCGGTCGCTGGCCGAAATGGTGGTGGATGGCATCAGCACCACGCTGCCGCTGCACCGGGCCATCGTCGAGGACCCGGAATTCCAGTCTGGCGATTATACCATTCATTGGCTGGAACGCTTCGTCGCGAAGCGACTGCCGCCAGGCTGACGCCAAGGCGCCAGGATCACCAGGGCGCCAGGATGACCGGGACGCTGGAACTCTGGCCATCGGATGGCTATATTATTCCCATGTCCAGCCATAGCATCGCCGAGGCCAAGAACCGTTTCTCCGAATTGGTCGATCTTGCCCTGCGGGGCGAGGAGATCGTGATCACCCGGCATGGCCAGCCGGTGATCGCCTTCAGGCCGGTGGCCCAGCCGGCTCCCGGGCCGGTGACCACCGAGGATCTCGCCTGGCTCGACAGCTTGCGGGTGCAGCCGCGCAAGCCCCTGCCGGAAGGCTCGGGCAGCCTTCTCGCCCGCCTTCGGGACGAAGATTGGCCATGACCCACTACCTCGACGCCAGCGCCCTGGTGTCGATGTTCTGCGCGGACGCCCATACGCCGGCGGTGCGCCGGCTGCTGCACGGGGCGGAGCGGCTGCTGGTCAGCGATTTCGCCGCGGCCGAATTCGCCTCGGCCGTCGCCCGGCTGCATCGAGCCGACCTGCTGGACCGCGACGAGGCGGAAGCGATCTTCGGCGGCTTCGACCTGTGGAATGCCAGCCGGACCCTACGCATCGAGGCCCTCCCCGCCGACATGGCGGCCGCGGCGATGCTGGTGCGGCGTCTTGCGCTCGGCCTGCGGGCGCCGGATGCGCTGAACCTGGCGATCGCCCAGCGGGCCCGGGCCATTCTCGTCACCTTCGACCTGCGGATGGCCGCCGCCGCCCGCAGCCTTGGTGTCCCGGTGGCCGCGGCATGAGCCGCCGGCACATCGACATCACGCCGGAGCTCATGCTGCGGGCCTACCGCGCCGGGCTCTTCCCGATGGCCGAGAGCCGCGGCGGCGACAAGCTCTATTGGCTGGACCCGGAGCGGCGCGGCGTCATCCCTTTGCACGATGGTTTCCACCTGCCGAAGCGCCTGCTGCGGACCACCCTCTCGGGGCCCTATGTGGCGACGGCGGATGTCGATTTCCCCGGCGTCCTCGCCGGCTGCGCCGCCCCCGCCCCGGGGCGGGAGGACACCTGGATCAATCCGGAGATCGAATCGCTGTTTCTCACCCTGCACCGCCAGGGCCATGCCCATTCGGTCGAGGTCTGGGAGGGCGATCGGCTGGCCGGCGGCCTCTACGGCGTGGTGCTGGGCGCCGCCTTCTTCGGGGAAAGCATGTTCAGCCGGGCGCGGGATGCCTCCAAGGTGGCGCTGGTGCATCTGGTGGCGCGGCTCCGGCTGGGTGGCTTCACCCTGCTGGACAGCCAGTTCCTGACCGACCATCTCGCTCAATTCGGCACGCATGAAATCCCCCGGGCCGATTACAAGCGGCGGCTGGCGGTGGCCGTAATGACCGCCGCCGATTGGATCAGCCGCCCCTCCCCCGCCATGCTGGAGGCCGAAATCCGCGCCTTGCGCGCCAGCCAGGGCGAGAACGGCGGTTGAGCGAGGCTCCAGGCCCTACACCCCCAGCTCCTGAACCACCGGACGCCACGCCCGATCCGGTGCCGCGGGCAAAGCGGGTGCAGGGCGGCGTGGCCACCGCGGATGTGGTGCTCTCGGCCCATGCCGGTGGCAATGCGACGCTGTTCCCGCAGATCCTGGGGCTGCATGTGCCGCCCGGTGCGATCATCGCCGATGTCACCTACGGCCAGGGGGTATTCTGGCAGCAGGTCCCGCCCGGGCGCTACACGGTGCTGCCGAGCGACCTCGCCACCGGCACCGATTGCCGCGCCCTGCCCCATGCCGATGCCGCGCTGGACGCGCTGGTGCTGGACCCGCCCTATATGGAAGGGTTGTTGCGGAACGCGCCGGCGACCCGGGGCGGGCTCGGCAGCCATGCCGGGCTGCGGACCTATTATGCCGCCGGTGGCGAGACCCCGGCGACCGGCGCCGATGGCCTGCCCGCCGCCGCCGGCCGGCGCTGGCACCAGGCGGTGCTGGACCTCTACCTGGCCGCCGGTGCGGAGGCACGGCGGGTGCTGCGTGACCACGGCATCCTCATCGTCAAATGCCAGGACGAGGTCAGCGCCAACCGGCAGGAACTGACCCATGTGCAGATCATCGCCGGCTTCGCCGAGCTGGGCTTCTATGCCCGGGACCTGTTCGTCCTGGTACGGTCCAACCGGCCCGGGGTGGCGCGGCTGCTGCGGCAGGTGCATGCGCGCAAGAACCACAGCTATTTCCTGGTGTTCCAGAAGGTCCCCGATGGCCAGCCGGTGGCCCGCTACCGGACCCGGGAGCTGCCGCCGCGTCCGCCGGGCTTGGCGGCGGCACCGTAAGGGAGCAAGTAGCGCCCCCCGCCGTTCCGGAGCCACCCATGTCAGACCGCATCTCGCTTCCGAAGGACCGCATCCGCGTCCTGCTGCTGGAAGGCGTCTCCGACAGCGCGGTCGAGCTGCTGGGCGCCGCCGGCTATGCCAATGTCACCCGCCTGCCCAAGGCATTGGACGGCGCGGCGTTGGCCGAGGCGATGCAGGGCGTGCATATCCTCGGCATCCGCTCCCGCACCCAGGTCACCGCCGAGGCCCTGGCGGCGGCCGACCGGCTGATCACCGTCGGCTGCTTCTGCATCGGCACCAACCAGGTGGATCTGGAGACCACCCGGCTGCGCGGCATCCCGGTCTTCAACGCCCCCTTCAGCAATACCCGCAGCGTGGCCGAGCTGGTCATGGGCGAGGTGGTGATGCTGCTGCGCGGCATTCCGGACCGCTCGCGCTCGGCCCATCGGGGCGGCTGGGACAAATCATCCGAGGGCAGCTTCGAGGTGCGTGGCCGGACCCTGGGGCTGGTCGGCTACGGCAATATCGGCAGCCAGCTCTCGGTGCTGGCCGAGGCCTTCGGGATGCGGGTGATCTACTACGACCACTCGGCCAGGCTGCCGCACGGCAATGCCCGGCCCTGCGGCAGCCTGGCCGAGCTGCTCCGCCTGTCTGACATCGTCACCCTGCATGTGCCCGAGACGCCCGAGACCATCGGCATGATCGGCGCAGCCGAGATCGCCGCGATGAAGCCCGGCGCCATCCTCATCAACAATGCCCGCGGCAGCCTGGTCGACCTCGATGCCCTGGCGGCGGCGCTGCGATCCGGCCATTTGATGGGCGCCGCGGCGGATGTCTTCCCGGAGGAGCCGGCCCGCAACGGCGAGCCCTT